>DASWCI010000166.1:0-9173 GCA_036390195.1 Gemmatimonadaceae bacterium | reverse complement strand
CACCAGCGATAGCCTCGCGAGCGCAGCATATTACGGAAAGCTGCGAACTGACGTTGCGCGCGATCGCATTCGTTGGACTGATGCGATCGCCAGGGAGCGGACGCGTGATTTTGCCGGCGCGATCCGCGCGTACCTTGCGTTAGGGGCCAGGCTAGACGCTCTGAGGCTCCGCATCAACCCTCCGGCTGACGATGCGTCCAGGTCAGCCGCTCGCGGCGAGCTGATTTCGTACATCTCCAGCTCCGGGAATTCGGCCGACACCCGCGAAGCCATCGATCTCTTCGACAAGGTTTTTGCCACAACGACTCCATCCGAGGAATTAGTCATTGGCCGCGCCGCAGCCAAGTCGGGATTACCTGATCGTGCGGCAACTGCGTACGCAAAAGCTCTCGCTGCCGGACTGGGCGACGCGACCGACAATATCGGATATGGATCCGTGCTCTTCCGCCTGCGACGATACGCGGATGCAGCATCTCAGTTTGCAAAGGTCCGCGCTCCGCCCAACCTTGCCGCCGCGGCGCAATACCAGCGCGCGAGAGCTCAGATTGCGCTCGGGAACACGGAAGCGGGGCGGACAACTCTGCGTGCGATTACGACTGCCTATGCGAGAGACACGAGCGCGGCATCGGCACTGCTGCTGCTCGCTGACCTGGCGACGGACGACAATCGGGATCAGGATGCCCGGCAAGCGCTGACCGCACTGCTGAAGCGCTTTCCGTCCGGGCGCCACGCCACGAATGCGCGCTTCAGAGTCGGGTTGATCTCCTACATTCAGGGCGACAAGCGAGCTGCTGCGGCGGAGTTCGACTCGCTCGTTGCCCGCGACTCGAACAGCACCGAGGCACTCGCCGCTGCCTATTGGGCGGGGCGTTCCTACGCGTCACTTGGCGACAAAACGCGAAGCAAAGCGAGATGGCGATCCATAATCGCCAAAGAACCGCTTAGCTATTACGCGGTCATGGCGGCAAAGCGCCTCGACACGACGCTCGTCGCCCCTGATCGTTCGCCGCCGAACTATGGAAAGATCCCCGCTGTCGACAGCGCGATTGGCCGCGTGGTTGCGCTCAAGGATGTGGGAATGGATGTTGAAGCCGCCTTCGAGAACGACAAGCTGTTTCGCGAGGCACTGGCAAATCAAGCGCGATTGGTCGCAACTGCGCACGTTCTCGCCGGAGGCGATCAGGCATCCCGTTCGATCGCGCTTGGACGACGCGCTTTGGATGAGATCGGCCGCAGCGCGGAAAATTACCGACTCTACTTTCCTGTACTCGAGCGGGAAACGCTAATCGCCAGCTCGAGGGAGAATGGCCTTGACCCGATCCTCGTCGCCGCTCTGATCCGCCAGGAATCAAACTTCAATCCGCTGGCGACATCACCTGCTGGTGCGAGAGGACTTATGCAGCTAATGCCAGCTGTGGGCAAATCGCTCGCCGACAGCAAAGGCATCGGACCGTGGGATCCGGATCTCCTCTACCAGCCGGCGACCAACATCAAGCTCGGCACCGCCCATCTGAGCGGTCTCGTGCACAAGTATCCGGAAGTAGTAAAGGTTCTAGCCGCCTATAACGCCGGCGAGTCACGCGTCGAGAAATGGTCCAGCAAAACGGGCGCTGGCGATCCCGAGCTGTTCACGGAGCGGATTCCCTTTGTCGAGACGCGTGACTACGTGCGCACCGTCCTGCGAAACCACGCCTATTACCAGGCGCTTTATTCCTGGTAGCGCTCGGTCTCCGGCGGCTCTCTACTACCGGTAAGAGGTTTTACTCCGGACTCTCTTCCAGCTCTCCTCTTCTCCTCTTGCGCCAGTCGAGGAGCCACGTCCCGGGAATGATGAACAGCGGTGTAAGGAAGATTCCGAGCAGCGAGTTCAGCCAGATCAACGCGATGTAGAATGCGACAAGGCCGAACGATACCCAGAGCGTGCCGAGCGGACCGTGCGTTTCCAAGCGGAACTCCCCCGTGAATAGGTAGATTAAAAGTATCATGACCAATGCCGCGGTTGAAGGATTTGAAGTAGAGCGCGCGGTCGAGTCGGCACTCGAGAGCTGCGAACGCGCTGTCCTCGCGGTGTCGGGCGGCCTCGATTCAATGGTTTTGCTCATGGTCGCATCGCGGCTTCCCGTGCGCACACGCCGAAAAATCATGGTCGCGACATTTGACCACGGCACAGGCAGAGCCGCAGGACGCGCGGCCGCGCTCGTTGCACGCCAGGCGTTGCGCTGCGGGTTTCTCTGTGTCAGTGGACGTGCATCGACGGTTGGGACGCGGGAAGACGAATGGCGTCGCAGTCGCTGGCAGTTCCTCGAGCAGGTGACAGCGAAGCGGGGAGCCAGCATCGTGACCGCCCACACGCTCGACGACCAGATCGAAACCGTCTTCATGCGGATTCTCCGCAACGCCGGACCGCGGGGCATTGCCGGCCTCTATGCCGAATCCGAGATCATTCGGCCTTTCCTGAACATCAATCGCGCGATGCTGGCGAGCTATGCGCAGCAGCGTCGGGTGCCTTTCGTTCAGGACCCATCCAACTTTGATCGGAAGCATCTGCGCAATCGCATTCGCCTGGACATTCTGCCATGCATCGTCGCGCAGCATCCCAATTTCCCGGCCGAGCTTCTTTCGCTGGCGCGTGATGCCGCGGAATGGCGGCGCTCACTCGACGACCTCGTCGGAAGCGTCGAGGCTGAAGCCGGACAGGATGGTACGCTTCGTGTCAGCCGGTCGAGTCTCGAAGGATATGACGCCGACTCGCTCAGAGTGGTCTGGCCCGCCTTAGCTGCCCGCGCGAGCGTCGTGATGGATCGTCGAGGAACCCACCGCGCCGCCGAGTTTACTATTAGGGGAGCAACTGGAGGCGCGATTCAGCTCTCTGGGGGTGTCGAAATCCTGATGCGGCGCGATCACATGTTGTTGCGTCGCTGGGTGCCCGCTAGCGGGCGGGTGGCGCCCGCGGGTGCGGAGCGCAGGGGGTCGGAGGCGCGGACATGACCAGTACGGTCAGACCGCTCGGGTTGAATTCCGATCCACGTCTTTCCGGGCGAGCCATCAAACGAGTCGCGTTCGACGAAGCTGCGATCGCGAAGCGAGTCACCGAGCTCGGCAGAGAGATCACCGCCGCTTATCCTGACGGCGATCTTCTGGTGCTGGGTTTGCTCAAAGGAAGTTTCATATTCTTGAGCGACCTCGTGCGGCAGATCACTCGCCCGCTCCAGGTCGATTTTCTGGTGGCGGCGAGTTACGGTGATGGTATGGTCTCAACGGGATCCGTAAACCTGGTCTACGATCCCGAAACCAAGCTTGAAGGGAAAGACATCCTGTTGGTAGAGGATATTGTTGATTCCGGCCGCACGTTGAATCGTCTCATGACTATACTGAAGGAGCGCAAGCCAAGATCATTGGAAATATGCGCTCTGCTCCACAAACGAATCGCCGGCGGTCTCAAGTACGATACGAAGTTCGTTGGTTTCGATGCGCCGAATGAGTTTTTGGTTGGATATGGGTTGGATCACGCGGAGAACTTCCGCCACTTGCCGTACATAGCGAGCTTGCAGTAATGCCGATACAAATGCCTAATAAAACGCCCAAGAAGCCTACGAACTGGAGCAAGGTCTCGAAGCAGCTCTCGTTCTGGGTTTTTGTCATACTCGTGCCCGTCGCGATCATCCAGTTCTCAGGGAAAGGATCGGAGTCCGCGCCCGAGATCTCTTACACTCCGCAGTACGATCAGGAGCTGCAGAAGAACAATATCGATAAGGTTACCATCCAGGCCGGCCGACTTCTCACTGGGGAGTTCAAGCAGAAGGTGCCGGTGAAGGGGCGCCTCGTCTCGAAATTCAAGGTTCTTCTGCCGACCGAAAACTCGAGCGACGAAGTCACGCGACTCCGCGAGCACGGCGTGCAGATTCAGGCGGAGGATGCTCGCCCATCTTTCACGACCATCCTGATCAGCCTCTTCCCATATCTCCTCATCTTCGGAATCTGGTTCTTCCTGTTCCGATCGATGCAGGCGGGCGGAGCCAAGGCGTTCAGCTTCGGCAAATCGAAGGCGAAGCTCCTGACTGGCGACACGCCCAAAGTCACGTTCGACGACGTTGCCGGCGCTGACGAAGCGAAGGTGGAGTTGCAGGAAATCATCGAGTTCCTGAAAGATCCGCAGAAGTTCACCAAGCTCGGTGGACGTTTGCCGAAAGGTGCATTACTGGTCGGTCCCCCTGGCACGGGCAAAACTCTTCTGGCCCGGGCCGTTGCCGGCGAAGCCGGCCGGCCCTTCTTCTCGATGTCGGGATCTGATTTTGTCGAGATGTTTGTCGGAGTAGGCGCGAGCAGGGTGCGTGATCTCTTCGAGCAGGGCAAGGCGCACGCTCCGTGCATCATCTTCATCGACGAAATCGACGCCGTTGGTCGTCACCGTGGAGCTGGACTCGGGGGCGGTCACGATGAGCGAGAGCAGACTCTGAATCAGCTGCTCGTCGAGATGGACGGCTTCGAGTCGAACGAGGGCGTGATTCTCATCGCCGCGACAAACCGCCCCGACGTACTCGACCCCGCGCTCATGCGTCCAGGTCGCTTTGATCGCCAGATAGTCGTCGATTCGCCTGACCTCCGCGGCCGTGAGGGAATCCTTCGCGTGCACATCCGGAACAAGCCAATGGCTGAGGATGTGGACGTGATGCTGCTCGCGCGCGGAACTCCGGGAATGGCGGGAGCCGATCTCGCCAATCTGGTGAACGAAGGCGCTCTTCTCGCCGCACGCCGCAACCACGACAAGGTCTACATGGCCGACCTCGAAGACGCTAAGGACAAGGTGATGATGGGCGCCGAGCGTAAATCGATGGTGATGAAGGATGAGGAGCGGAAGCTCACTGCCTATCACGAGGGTGGCCATGCGATTTGCGCGATCAAGGTGAAGGGCAATGATCCGCTGCACAAAGTCACGATAGTTCCTCGTGGACGCACTCTCGGCGTTGCCTGGACACTCCCGGAGGATGACCGTGTGTCGGTGACACGCGAGCAGCTCGAAGCGAATCTCGTGAAGGCGTACGGCGGACGTGTCGCGGAGGAGCTTGTCTTCGGACGCGATCGCGTGACGACCGGCGCAGCCAGCGACATCCAGCAGGCAACTGGCCTCGCCCGCCGGTACGTGTCGCAGTGGGGACTTTCGGACGAGATCGGTCCTGTCCTCGTCGGCGACAACGAGCAGGAGCTCTTCCTCGGCCGGGAGATCCAGACCCGGCGCGAGGTTTCGGAGCGCACGGCGCAGCTGGTCGACTCCGAGGTTTCGCGGGTGATCAAGGAAGCCTACATGCGCGCGACGCAGGTGCTGCAGGAAAACATGGAGCTGCTGCACACTGTTGCCGCGGCGCTGCTGGATCGCGAGACGTTGACCGGTGACGAAGTCGCGACACTCGCCCGCGGGGAGACGCTGCCGCCTCGCCCGATCAGTCCTCCGCCGTCGGCGCCAGCACTCGCGCAGCCGGTTATGCATCCTAAACCGTCCAAGCCGCCTCTCTTCGGAGGCCCGGAGGTAGCTCCGGCGTGACATTCGCCTGGCCGTCAAAGTCACAGCGGCCCACCATCTTCGGAATTCTGAACGTTACCCCCGACAGCTTCAGCGACGGGGGTAACTTTTTTTCGAGCGAAGCGGCGATCGCTCAAGCCGATCGAATGATCTCCGAAGGGGCCGACGCGATCGACGTTGGCGGAGAATCAACCCGGCCCGGCGCAACACCGGTATCGGCCCGGGAAGAGTTGAAGCGTGTGCTACCGGCCATCCGCGGCATCCGGTCTCGCTGGAGCGACATTGCGATCTCCATCGATACGGTGAAGGCCGAGGTCGCAAGTGCGGCGCTGGCTGAAGGAGCGTCGATAGTGAACGACGTATCGGGAATGTCCCTCGATCCGGAAATGCCACGCGTGTGCGCCGAAGCAGGCTGCAGTGTGGTGTTGATGCATTCGCGCGGAACGGTTGGAGACATGGCGAGCTACGACAACGCCAATTATGGAAGCGATCCAGTGGGAGAGATCATCGGCGAGCTCGAGGAACGTGTCCAGACGGCGCAGCGTGCCGGAATACATCCCGCTCGCATCGCGGTCGACCCCGGGATTGGATTCTCCAAACGAACCGGACATTCACTGGCTGTCCTCGTCGAGCTGCCACGCATTGTGGAGCTTGGATATCCCGTTTTCGTCGGGGCGTCGCGCAAGCGAGTGATCGCCGAGCTCATTCGCTACACGTCTGGTACCGGCAACGGCGCCGGTACGACGCTCGCTCCGCACACGATTTCCAATGACGATCGCGACATGACGACCGTTGGTGTGAACGTCGTGGCTTTTTTTTCCGGCGCACGGATTTTTCGCGTGCATCGCGTCCGTCCGAATCGGCTCGCCCTCGATGCCGCGTGGGCGCTTACTCCGGAGGAGTCCGAGCTTCTGGCGGAATAGTCAGAACGGTACCGCCGAGGAAGATCGCTCCAGATGACTCGTGCGCTCACCGAACCACCACACCAGGAGCCAGGTGGACACGACCTGAATGAGAATCAATGTCGGTAACAGCACCGGGCGTTCGACGATTGGTGTAAAAGACCCGGGTCTCGGAAACATCAATGGGATATTGATCAGATTGAAGATCATGATTCCGACCAACAGTCCCCTGGATCCGCCAAAAATCTTCCAGCACGCGATACAGAAGGCCAGCTCCACGACGAAATCGAGCAGCGGATAGCCCTGCAGATTCAATCCGAGTCGCGGACCCCACATTATCGGCAGCAGCGTAATGTTGGGCTCGTGCTGAATGATGTCCAGCACAATATGGGAGAGAATTCCGAGCGCCAGCGCGGCACCGATATTGGAACGGTGCACCGACTTTGCCATCGCCCAAACGAGGGTGGCGAGCAGGAGTCCGGTTCCGACCGAGTGGGAGTAGGGCAGAAAATCCAGATGGACGGCGTCGGGCGTGGCGCGAACGTGTTCCATGCCCAGGTAGGTGAACACGATCCACAGCAGCTCGACAAGCTGAACCGAAATCAGTAGCGGCCACAGCCCGACTCTGGGAAATCGTCTCTTCAATGCGAGTGCAGCTGAGGCGTGACTTATCGCGTACGTGTTGACTCCTGGCGGCGAATGATTCAGTGGGCAATGTCAACAGTCAAATCGCGGGCAACTCGCGAGCCGCTGAATTAATTTTGACTCGTTACTCTTCACCGAGGCGCTTCCGATAAGACGGTTTCCTTCGCCGGGTTGGACGACCGCTGTACTGCTGTTATTCGTCTACATGCTCACTCTGGCCCCGGACGTCACGCTCTGGGATTCGGGTGAGTTTCTCGCGGCCATCCACTCGCTGGGCATCCCGCATCCTCCCGGCACGCCGCTCTACGTCCTGATCGGCAAGGTGTGGAGCATGATGTTCGCTTCAGTATTTGGATTTGCGCGCGCCATCAATCTGCTGTCCGCCGTCTGCACTGCATTTGGTTGCGGAATTCTCACCAGCCTGTTCGCCAAATGGACCGATGACGGATTCGCCGCGACTGCTGCGGGACTCGCTGCCGGGCTCATGTCGACGGTGTGGCTGAACGCGACCGAGACCGAGGTGTATGCAGTCGCGTTTCTTTTTGGCTGCATGATTCTTTGGGCGGCAGATCGCGCCGGCGAAAACTCGGACGCACGATGGGCTTTGCTCGCGGCATATCTTGCCGGATTAGCCTGGACGCTGCACCTGATTGCTCTACTCGTGGTTCCCAGCGCAATCCTGCTCGTCTTCAGCACTGGCGATGGGTACTTCGCAGTTCCGGTGGGGAGGCGCTACGTCGATGGTCGGCGCGAGGCTCACTCTTTCGCCAAGCTCCTGCGCGGCTCGATCATCGTTACCCTCGTGGGGATGTCGTGCATTCTGTTTTTGCTGTTTCGAGCGCGGCACGATCCGGCCATCAACCAGGGCAACCCGTCGACGCTCGGCTCACTCGTCGACGTGATTCTCCGCCGGCAATACGACGTGCCTCCGCTCTGGCCGCGACAGGCTCCTTTTTATTTGCAGCTGGGAAATGTCGTCGAGTACGCCGACTGGCAGTTTGCGAAGGGTCTCGCACCGGCGGCACCGCCTGATTGGTGGAGAACATCGTTCACGATTCTCTACGCTCTGATGGGTCTGTACGGATTTGTCGCCCATCGGAACGCCGATCGACGCAGTTGGCGAGCGATGGCGCTGCTGTTTCTCGTCTCATCGCTCGGAGTCGTCATCTACCTCAACCTCAAAGCAGGTCCGTCGTTCGGCGCGGCACTCCTTCCGTCGAACGCGCTGCACGAAGCCCGGGAACGAGATTACTTCTTTTTCTGGGCGTTCATCTGCTGGGGACTCTGGGCAGGATTCGGAGCGATCCGTCTTTCGCGCCAGCTCAAGCCGCCGTTCAGCGTCTTGGCGATGGTGATGCCGTTTGCGCCGGCGATTCTCAACTGGACAGCGGTGGACCGGAGAACCGACCAGGTCGAGGAGCGTGCTCGTATCGACCAGGCGGAAATGTTGTCGAAGGTCCCGCCTTCCGGAGTCTTACTCTCGCTGGGTGACAACGACACCTATCCAATCTGGTATCTCCAGCAGGCCGGAGGAACGCGAAAGGATGTGACAGTGGTCACCGTGCCGCTGCTCGCTGCAAAATGGTATCGGGCTGAGCTTTTGCGTCGGTACAAGCTGCTCGATTCGGCGGCGGTGGAGAGATGGCTTGGGCGCGACAGCACGGTCGCTCTTGTCACAAAGCGGTCGTACAATCAAAACCGGCCGGTGATACGATCACCCTTTTTTGACAGTGCGGCGTCATCGCGCACCCGCTGATAACGGCGACGCGTCCTTGCTGACGTCGCAGTACGGATGCGCGCTAAGGTCCGGCTACTGGATTGTAAATGAATACGCGCCCGTCGCGCCCGCGCCGCCAGAGGTGGCAGCTATCACATAGAATCCGTCGCTGGGCGCCGTGAAGGTGAGCTGGGCGTCTTTGGTGGTACCGTCCTTGTCGTCGTTCTGCGCGAGGACTGTTGAGTTTCCGGCACTATACATGCCAATGAAGGAATCGATCGCCGAGGAATTCATTGCGACGGTGATCACCTGGCCAGCAGTGAGGTAGATGAAGTAGTGATCCTCGTAGAAACCATTGCGTGGGCAATCGGAGCTCTCCAAGCTCTGCGCA
>DASWCI010000165.1:0-10067 GCA_036390195.1 Gemmatimonadaceae bacterium | reverse complement strand
CGCCGTAGACGAGCGCGATCCCATACACCAGAAATGCCGTCGAAAACGCGCCGAGCAGGAAATATTTGATCGCGCCCTCGGCCGAGCGCTCGCGGCGTCGATTCGTACCGGCGAGTACGTAGCTCGCAATCGACATCAGCTCGATCCCCAGGAACACGATGATGAGATCCCGCGCCGCCGCCAGAATCATCATGCCTGACGTCGCGAGAAGTAGCAGAACGTGAGTCTCCCCCGGTGTTATTCCCTCGCGCCGATTGTAATCGAGCGACATCGCGATTGTGCCGAGCGTCGCAATCAGCAGGATCTCGTCGACTGCCCAGCGAAAGTTGTCGACTGCGACGACGCCGTTGCTGGCCGTGTATCCCTGATAAGCGTAGTAACCCACGGCCACCATGGTAAAAATGCACAGCGCAATGCTCAGTATTCCGACGCTCCGCTGGTGCTCGTCGCTCTCCCGCCGCCATCCCGACCAGAGAAGGAGAACCATCGCTCCACCCATCAGCAGCAAATCGGGACCGAGGGCGCTGGTTAGTTGCGCGGGCATGCTGAGGTCAAATCGCATTATCGACCTGCCTCACCGATGCGCGCGACACTTCCCGCGCCCTGGACGCGATTGACCAGCAGTTGAGACGATGCCTCCATTCGGCGCAGCACCGGCGCAGGGTAGATACCTAGCCAGATGATCACGGCTATCATTGGAACCAGCATCGCCAGCTCGCGCCTATTGAGATCCGCCAGGTGCGTATTTTCGGACTTATCGAGGGGGTTGAAGAGAATTCGCTGAAGGGCCCAGAGCAAATAGGCAGCTGCGAATATCACTCCGGTTGCGGCGATGATCGTCAGCACCGGATAGGTGCGGAACGACCCGATCAGCACGAGGAACTCTCCGACGAATCCATTGGTTCCGGGAAGTCCAATGCTGCTGAGCGAGACGAAGGTGAGAATGGCGGCGAACATCGGCACAACTCGCGCAATTCCTCCGTACGACTCGATCAAACGTGAATGCCTGCGCTCGTAGATAATGCCGACGAGAAGAAACAGCGCTCCCGTTGAGATGCCGTGATTGATCATCACCATCAGCGCACCCTGGACGCTCTGGAGAGTAAGCGCGAAGATCCCGAGCATTACAAACCCAAGGTGGCTGACCGATGAGTAAGCTACGAGCTTCTTGAAGTCGGGCTGCACCATCGCGACGAGCGCGCCGTAGATAATGCCGATCACGGCCAGGACGAGAATGATCATTCGCACGGTGGGGTTCATCGCTGAGCCCGGGAAGAGCGGCAGCGCAAATCGGAGGAATCCGAACGTGCCCATCTTCAGCATGATACCGGCAAGGATCACCGACCCTGCTGTCGGAGCTTCGACGTGTGCGTCTGGAAGCCAGGTGTGAAGCGGAAACATTGGGACTTTGACCGCAAACGCCAGCGAGAAGGCGGCAAACAACCACAGCGCAGTTCTCTGCGGAACGCCGGCGCCTGCCGCGAGCAAATGATCGTAACTGAAATCCGGTATTCCGGACGCGCTTCGCAGGTGAAGTCCTAGGTAAATGATCGCCACCAGCATCAACAGCGACGGCAGGAAAGTGTAGAGGAAGAACTTGATGCTGGCGTAGATGCGGCGCTCGCCGCCCCAGATACCGATGATGAAGTACATCGGTACCAGCATCACCTCCCACATGACGTAAAAGAGGAAGAGATCGCGCGCGAGAAATACGCCGAGCATACCTGTGGTGAGGATGAGCAGAAGGGCGTAGTAACTGCGGACCTTAGTGCGGACGCCCGTCCAACTCCCGAGAGCAGACAGTGGCATGATGAAGGTCGTGAGAAGCACCATCATCAGCGCGATTCCATCGACTCCGAGGGTGAACCGTGCGCCCCACGTTGGTATCCACGACGTGTCGATTGATGCCTGCCAACCGGCGTCGGTGGGATTGAATGACCACCAGAGACCAAGCGACACCAGGAACTCGAGCACGAAAAACCAGAATGCAACCTGGCGCGCAGCCGGACTCTCGACGCCTCCGTGTGTCGTCGCGGGATCGCGGACGGGAACTATCATGACGATCACCGCTCCGATGAGTGGGATCACCAACAACGCAGGAAGCACCCACTCGTTGTAGCCGATCGAGTCGAGAAACGTCGCCATGATCAGCTCACCGAAGCGTGAAAGCCCCGAGCATCGCCAGCACACCCACAACCAGTACCCAGGCGTAAATGCCGACATTGCCGGTTTGCAACCGCGATCCTACCCAGCCAAAACCTCGGGCGAGTGCGGCGCTGCCGTTGACGAAAAGTCCATCGATCAGACCATTATCGACGAAGCGCCAGAGAAAGTTGCGCGACACAGCATAGGTGGGTATGACGATGGTTTGGTCGAGAGCTTCGTCGACGTAATACTTGTTGGCTACGAGTCTCTCGAACCCTTCTTCGGGTACTGCGTCACGTTTGCGTGGAACGCGATCCGGCTTGAGACGTGCGATTGCGAATACGATGCCTGCCACGGCGATCACGACGGCAGCCCCAATCAGCGCTTGTTCGGTAGTTGCGGGGACTTGCGCCGCCCCGGCAGTGATTCGTGCCGTAGCCGGTCCGACAACCGGATCCAGCCAGTGCGTGAGCAGCTCGAGTGGGCCAAGCGGCACAACGTCCGTGATGACTTCTGGCAAATTGAGCCAACCGCCGAACACGGTAAGAATTCCCAGAATGACCAGTGTGCTGGTCATTATCCATGGGGGTTCGTGTAGATGCTGCTCTTCTTGCGTTCCGGTGCGAACCGGTCCGTGGAACGTGTACAACATCAGCCGGGTCATGTAGATCGCGGTAAGAAACGCCGCTGCCAGTCCGATGCCGTAAATGACATAGAGCAGGGTGCCGCCAGGTATGCCGAGCCAACTCGCGGACGCCAGCGTTGACCCGTGCGCGCGCGCGAAAACCGATGCCAGGATTTCATCCTTCGAAAAGAATCCCGAAAGCAGCGGTATTCCCGAAATCGCCAGTGTGGCGATCCACATCAGGACAAACGTGATTGGCAGGTACCGCCTGAGCCCGCCCATGTTGCGCATGTCCTGAGCGTCTTCGGCGCTGTGGGTCTGGTGATACGCCGCGTGCATCGCGTGGATCACCGAGCCTGAGCCGAGGAAGAGCAGCGCCTTGAAGAACGAGTGGGTGACGAGATGAAACATTCCCGACACGTAGGCGCCGACACCAACCCCGACGAACATATAGCCGAGTTGCGAGATCGTCGAATACGCCAGGACTTTCTTGATGTCCCACTGCTTCAGTCCGATCGTCGCGGCAAAGATCGCGGTTATCACTCCCACGACGGCAACTGTGAGCGAGGCGACCGGTGAAAGCGAAAATAAAAATGAGCTCCGCGCGATGAGGTATACGCCGGCCGTGACCATTGTCGCCGCATGGATCAACGCCGAGACGGGGGTCGGGCCGGCCATCGCGTCAGGAAGCCAGACGTAGAGAGGGATCTGTGCACTCTTCCCGGTGCAGCCGAGGAACATGAAAAGGCAAATCGCCGTTATCAGCGGACTTCCGGCAACGAGGTCGCCCGCTTTGGCACTAACTCCGATGAAATCGAGCACGCCGATGTTGGCGAACAACATGAACATCGCGACCAGGAATCCGAAATCGCCGATGCGGTTCAGGATGAAGGCTTTCTTGCCTGCATCGGCATTCACCTTGTCATTGAACCAGAAGCCGATGAGGAGATAAGAGCAGAGACCCACTCCCTCCCACCCGACGAACAACACGGGATAGTTGGCTCCGAGCACCAGCACTAGCATGAAAAACACGAACAGGTTGAGATACGAGAAGTATCTCGGATAGCCGGGATCGTCGCGCATGTAGCCGACACTGAAGACGTGGATCAGCGCACCGACGCCAGTCACCACAAGTATCATCACCATCGACAGCTGATCGAGCTGGAGCGCGGCGTCGATCTGGAGGTCGCCGGCCGGCATCCAGCTGAAGTAGCGCTGGATGAATGGCGCTTCGGGATGTGTCGCTGCCATCGCCTGCCAGATTCCGAGCGCGAGCAAAAATGACAGTATCAGAACCCCGGGCCCGACGACGCTCACGACGCCCGCCCAGCGATGGCGCTTCACCGCATGGTGCTTGTCGCCAGCCTCTCCCGCTTCTTCCGCGTGCGCGATCGCCAGCGCCTCTGCGCCGCCCTCTGAGGAATGATGATCGGGGACGTTCGGATCGGCAGGGCCAAAATGCGCGCTGTTGAGCGAGAGCAGTCCGTTGATCACGAACCCGGCGAGCGGCAACACCGGAAGCAGCCACACCCACTCCGCGATCGTGCCGGAGAGCGGATGAGCGACCGCCGCTGCGGAAACCGCGGTCTGGAGAAACATCAGCCTTTGAGCAAGTTGATGTTCTTGAGATCGACCGTCTGCCGGTGGCGGAAAATCGCAATGATGATGGCCAGGCCTACCGCGGCTTCAGCAGCCGAGACAGTCATCACGAACACTACGAATACCTGCCCCGCGGTTCCATAAAACCGCGAGAATGCGACGAAGGTGAGGTTGACGGCGGTGAGCATTAGCTCGACGCACATGAAGATGATGATCGCGTTACGGTGAATCAGAACACCGACTACGCCGATGGTGAATAGCGCCGCGGTGAGCGCGAGTGATTCAGCGAGCACTGACGGTCCTCCCGCGCCCGAGTACAACGGCTCCGGCGATCGCCACGAGAAGAAGCACGCTCGTCAGCTCGAAGGCTAGCAGATAATCCTTGAAGAGCGGGGCGGCGATCGTGCCGACGGCGTTCAGCTTCTGGAGCTGCTGGTCGTTGAAGTCGCGGGGGACGATCAGCTGTTGCGGAAGCTTGGCACGGATGATCACCATGATCTCGCTAAGGAGCCCGAGCCCAACCAGTCCAGCCGCTAGCCTCCACCCAGTGCCCCGCAGATCGGCCAACTCCGATGGATGTCCCAAGTTGAGCAGCATGACGACGAACAGAAACACAACCATGATCGCGCCGGCGTAGAGGAGTACCTGGATCACTCCAATGAACTGCGCGTCCAGCATCACGTAGAGAGCGGCAAGGCTGAACATGGTGTTGACCAGCCAGAGTGCCGCGGTCACCGGGTTCTTGCGAGTAACGAATGCGATCGCCGATGCGAGCGCGATGACTCCGAAGAGGTAAAAATGAAAGACGTAGAAGAGTGGGTAGTGCGGCTCCATCACTCGCCCTTCGGGTCTTCTGGATCCCACATCTCGCAAACAGGGTGTGTCTGATCCATCAGCCGCTGCAGATCGTAGACGAAGCCCTCCCGGCTGTACTCGGAGTTCTCATAGTGACGGCCAACGTGGATCGCTTCCTCGGGACAAACCTCCTGGCAGTACCCGCAGAAGATGCAGCGAAACTCGTCGATCTCGAACACCAGCGGGTAGCGGTTCCCTTCCTCGTCTTCTCCCGGAACCAGCTTGATGCAGTTCGCCGGACACACGGTCGGACACAGTCCACACGCGACGCACCGCGCCTTCCCGGTCTCGGTCGTCAGCATCCTGTGCGTCCCACGCCAGCGAGGAGAAATCGGCGCCTTCTCCTCGGGATACTGTATCGTTGCTCTGTTGGTCACGTCGAAGAGATGCTTCACAGTGAGCGCCATGCCCCTGAGCGTCGCCCGGATGTAGCTGACATCCTCGAGGGGTCGTTCCACCACCTTCACCTGGATTGCCATTATCTACCCGCCTCTGCCGCAAGTGCGCGGCGTGCATCAAGCCGCCGCATCCGCTCGATCTCCTTCGGATTCATTCGCCCGTACGCCGGGCTTATGACTCGTCCGCGGTCGAGAATCGCGAACAGGATGATGATGAGCGCGATGTTCACAGAGGCAAGAATCGCCGTGTACATCCAGCCCTCGCCGATTCCCGCCGCGCTCAAACCAAGCATCACAGCCGCTATCAGCACGATGTAAACGAGGGCAAGCGGCAGCAGGATTTTCCAGCCGAGCGACATGAGCTGGTCATAACGGAAGCGCGGCAAAGTCCACCGCACCCACATGAACAGAAACAGGAAAAAAAGAATCTTGCCGAGGAAGATCCCGATCGAGAGCAGCGACAGCCATCCGCTGTACGGACCGATGTTGTCCCGCGCGGTGAACGGAACGTCCCATCCGCCAAAAAAGAGCGTTGCCATCAGAGCACTCGCCGTCACCATGCTCGCGTACTCGGCGATGAAGAACAGCGAGAACTTCATCGCGCTGTACTCGGTATGGTATCCGGCGATCAGCTCCGATTCCGCCTCCGGCAAATCGAACGGTAATCTGTTCGTCTCCGCGAAGGCTGCCACGATGAAGATGAAAAATGCCACGGTCAGATTGACTACATTCCAGCCGCCCCACACCTGCTGATTGATGATGCTGTTGAGGCTGACATTGCCGGCAAGCAACAGGACTGGGATCGTCGACATCCCCATCGAGATCTCGTACGACACCATCTGCGCGCTCGAGCGAAGTCCACCGAGAAGTGCGTATTTGTTGTTCGAGGACCAACCGGCGAGCACGATTCCGTATACTCCGAGTGAACTGATCGCGAGGATGAATAGGAAGCCCACCGGCAAATCCGCGACGACCAGATCGATTCTCCCCCAGCGCGTCGGCACCGGCGCGCCGAACGGGATGACGCACCACGTGGTGAGAGCAGGAATGAACGATAGCGCCGGGGCTAGCACGAACAGTGGCCTATTCACGCCGGCCGGCATTGTCTCTTCTTTCATGAAATTCTTGAGTCCGTCAGCCGCGGGCTGCAGCCAGCCTTTACCGACCCGGTTGGGTCCGTGACGATCCTGAATCCAGGCGGAGATTTTCCGCTCGGCCAGCGTGAGCATCGCGACACCAACCATGTAAATCGTGAAGATGATCAGCATCTTTACGATCGTAAAAATGAAAAACGCCATTCCGCTCACCGGCGGAAGATTTGGATCGGCCGCCTGGAGAAGCGCCGGCAGAAAATGGATCGTGCTCACGCAGCACCCACGGCAATCTGACTTTTCGGCGACGTCTGCGGGGCGTCGACCAGGGGCAATCCCTTGAAGCCGAGCGTGTCGTAGCTCAGTCCCGCGAATGACTTGTTGACACTGGCGAGACGGGCGAAAACCTCTGATGGGAGGAAGAAGCTCGTTTGCTTGCCCATTGCGCCGAGGAGATCGCCGAGCACGAGCCAGCTTGGACGCGTGTCTCCGGGAGCTTGACGGGCCTGCGTGAAGCGCTGGACGCGTCCACGCAAATTGGTAACTGTCCCCTCCTCCTCCGAAAAATTCGCAATCGGCAACACGACTGAGGCTCTGCTCGCTGCGTCAGCAAGTACCGAGCTGATCACGATCACATCACTGGCGCGCGAGACAGCCGAAGCGTCTACGCCGACGAGATCCTCGCCGGCGATCAGAAGGACATCATCCCGGCCCAAACCGCTGAGCAAGTCGGTGGTTCTCTGGAACCCGAGCTTTTCAGCGCCATAGACATTGGCTGCTCGCTCGCGGCGCAGCGCGAGATCCTCGACTCCAGCGAGAGGTGCTTCCTCGCCCTCGGCGACCCGAAAGACGCCGCTTCCGCCTTGCATCAGCTCGCTGAGAAGAAAGAGAGACTCATTGGACAGCATCGGCGACGCCACGACAAAAACTTTCTTGCCATTCAACACGCTCGCCGCGCCGGAAATCGCTGCCTCCCAGGTTGTCGTCGAAAGGGTACCGTCGCGACGAACCATCGGCTGCTCGATGCGGTTCTTCTCGTTCATCCAGCGGTAGTTGAGGCGTCCCCAGTCGCACATGAAGAACGCGTTGACGTTTTCGTTCGGCCTGGGCCGCATGCGGACGATCTGATTCTCACGCGTCTCCATGATCACGTTGCAGCCTTGTGTGCAGTTTGGACAGATCGATGGAGTGCGATCGAGCTCCCAGGCGCGCGCCTTGTTCAGAAAATCTTTGGAAAGGAGCGCACCGACCGGACAGAGATCGACGACGTTCGCGGCCCACGGGTGAGTGAGATCCTTTCCCTCGAACTTCCCGATCAGCGCGCGGTCGCCGCGCTCACTGACGTTCAGCGTTGGCTCATGCGCCACGTCTTCCATGAATCGGACACAGCGCGTACACAGGATGCACCGGTTGGGAACGTAAATGACGTCTCCGCCAAAGTCCTCAGCCGGATTGAAGCGCTTGGGTTCGCGATAGCGCGAATCTTCGCGGCCCTCCTGGTACGTGTAATCCTGAAGCTCACATTCACCCGACTGATCGCAGATGGGACAATCCAGCGGATGATTGATGAGCAGCATCTCGAGCACTCCCTTGCGGGCGTCGAGCGACTTCTCGGAGTAAACGTGTACGACCTGACCTTCGGCAACTGTCGTTGCGCAGGACGGCGCGAGCTTCGGCGCCTTCTCGACTTCGACCAGGCACATCCGGCAAACACCGGCAATCGGAAGTCCGGGATGATAGCAATAGTGAGGAATAAGAATCCCAGCCGTCTTCGCAGCCTCGAGAATCGTGGTTCCCTCGGCCACACTAACAGGACGGCCCTCGATGGTGAGGCTCACCATTTTTTTCTCGTCCATTACGCCACCGCCGCGTTCACGGGGTGAAACCGGCGCCCCTGAATCAGAGCCTCGAACTCCCCACGGAATTTCTTGATTCCGGAAACCACGGGGACCGCACACGAATCGCTGAGGACGCAAATGGTCTTGCCCGTCATCTGTTCGGCGATGTCGAGGAGCGTGTCGAGATCCTCCATCGTTCCTTCGCCGTCACGAATGCGCTCGAGTATTTTCGTCGTCCAGGCCGTGCCTTCGCGGCATTGAGTGCACTGTGCACAGCTCTCGTGTGCAAAGAACCGCGCAATACGGGCGATGACCGTCACCATCGGCTGCGCGTCGTCGATTACGATGACACCGCCGGAGCCGAGCATTGATCCCTGCGCCACGAAGCCCTCGTAATCCATGAGCGTAGCATCCGCTTCCTCCATGTTCTGGATCGGAACGGATGCCCCACCAGGAATTACGGCTTTGAATTTCCGGCCGTGGAGCGGACCGCCGCACAAGTCGTACAGGAACTCCTTGAACGGGAAACCCATCACCACTTCGTAGGTTCCGGGACGCTGAACGTTGCCGCAAACCGAATAGAGTTTGGTCCCGGTACTCTTCGGATTCGACAGCGACATTTTCTTGTACCAATCAGCGCCGTTGAGAAGAATCGGCGCTGCAGCGATCAACGTCTCGACGTTGTTGATGGTCGTCGGCATACCGAAGACGCCTGACACTGCCGGAAACGGCGGCTTGATGCGTGGATTCCCGCGACGGCCTTCGAGCGATTCCATAAGTGCCGTTTCTTCACCACAGATGTAGGCGCCAGCTCCCTTGTGCACGTAAACGTCGATGCGCTTGCCGCTGCCCATTGCGTTCTTGCCGATGATGCGAGCGTCGTACGCCTCCTTGACCGCCTTCTCCATCCAGTACAACGGCTCGGTGAATTCACCGCGAATGTAGATGTACGCGGTCTCGGCTCCGATGGCATAGGCAGCGATCGCGCACCCTTCGACGAGAGCGTGCGGAGTCCAGCGCATCAGCTCGCGATCCTTGAACGTTCCGGGCTCGGATTCGTCGGCGTTGCAGCACAGGTAATGGGGCTTGCCATCGCCGGGCTTCATGAACGACCACTTGAGACCGGTCGGAAAGCCCGCTCCTCCTCTGCCTCGGAGGCCTGATTCCTTGACGATGTTGACTATGTCAGCCGGCTCCATCTCGAGCGCTTTGTCGAGCGCCCGGTAGCCTCCACGTTTCCTCCAACCGGCGAGCGTGCGAGCATCGGCATCGCCGAAGTACTTGGACAGAACTGTCGTCTCTCGTTGATGCGACTGATGGGGGAAGCCCATTATGCGAGCCGCGCGAGAAGTTCCGGCACTTTGTCCGGCGTCACGGATTCAATGAACTCTTCGTTGATCATCACTGGTGTCGCGAATCCGCAAGCACCCAGGCATTCCACTTCGATCACGGTAAAGCGGCCGTCGGGAGAGGTGATTCCAAGCTCGCCAGTATTGGTGTGCCGGAGAAATGCCTT
>DASWCI010000164.1:0-5327 GCA_036390195.1 Gemmatimonadaceae bacterium | reverse complement strand
TGAAGGAATGTGTCGACCGTAAGCAGGACAAGCGCAGCGAGCACGAACCATTGGAACTGCATGCCAAGGTTTTCTCCCGAAACTACGGATCGCGGATTGGCGTGAAGCGCATTGAGAGCCTGACGGATCCTTCCCGCTTTGTTCGGCGTGCGCGCATCGATGAAGACGCCCTTAGCCTCGTCCGCGATTGCCTTCAGCAGAGCCGGATCGTAGTGCGTAACAACGATGTTTCCGTTCTCGTCGCGCTTCTGCGTAACGACACGATTCTGCACGATAGGAATCGTAGAACCTTCAGGTGTGCCGAATCCCACGGTGATTACGGTGAAGCCCATCTCACGTGCTCGACGTGCTTCTGACAGCACTTCGTCGGGATTGTCGAATCCCTCGCCGTCACTCATGAGGACGATCGCCTTGTCGCCCTGAGTCTTGTTGAGCGCGAGGAGATTCGTGGCCTGCCGGAGCGCACTCGCGAGCGAGCTTCCGCCCTGGCCGACAATAGATGGATCCAGGTTCTGCAGGAACAGGTCGAGCGCGCTGTTGTCCACTGTGAGCGGTGTGAGGATGTAGCTGCGCCCCGCAAACGCGAGCAGCGCGAAACGATCGCCCGGCGAGAGATCTCTCAACCGGTCGATCTCCTGCTTCATTGCCTGAAGTCTGCTTGGCTTTTCGTCCGTTGCGAGCATGGAGAGTGAGGCATCGAGAGCAAGCACAACATCGACGCCCTGCTGCTTTACCACCGTCTGCTCTACGCCCCAACGCGGACCGGCGAGCGCAAACCCAAGGAACAGCGAAGCCAGCCCGCTGCGGAGTGCCGCCGACCACGTGCGCTGCTGCGTAATCGAAGGCGCGAGCCGCGCGATCATGGATTCAGTGCCGAGGCGCGCCAGCCGCTCCTTGCGCGCACGGAGTCCCCAACGAACGAGCCAGGTGGTCAGTACTGGGAGCACGATCGCCAACGCCAGCGCCCAGGGCCATTGGATGTAGCGGAGATAGGATAGTATGCTCATGGCAGGGGCGCCTTCCAGGCGACGAGCGCAAACTCTCCGAACAGCGCGAAAAGGCCCAGCGTAAGCGGCCACCGATAAAGCTCTCTATATCTCACGGTGGTAATCGACCGGACAGGGGCGCGCTCCATCCGATCGATTTGGGCGTAGATGTTTTGCAAGGCGGCCGCGTCGCGAGCGCGGAAGTATCGTCCGCCGGTCATGGCGGCAACGTTGCTGAGCAGGCGTTCATCGATCTCGACCGGTTGATACTCGTAACGAAGGCCGCCCGCTGCATTCCGCCCGACAGGCACGGGAGCCATTCCAACGCTGCCCACTCCGATTCCATAGATCTTGATGCCGTAGGCCTCGGCTGCTTTCGCTGCGACGACCGGCTCGACGCTGCCGCGATTGTTGACGCCGTCCGTGAGAAGGATGAGGACACGCGATTTTCCGGGTGCGTCACGCAATCTGTTGGCAGCAGTGGCAATCGCGTTTCCGATTGCTGTTCCGTCCTCGAGCTGACCCGCCTGAAGATTCGACACCGCCTGCATCACCACCGGGTAATCGGTGGTGAGAGGAACCTGGGTCAGCGCCTCGCCAGCGAATGCGACGATGCCGATGCGATCGGATGTGCGTCGCGCGATGAACTGCTTCACCTTGTCTTTTGCGACCTCGATCCGATTGTTGGGACGAAAATCGAGAGCAAGCATCGAGCTGGAGAGATCAATCGCCAGGACGATGTTGATTCCCTCGCTGGTGCGCGTTTCCGTGTGGGCGCCGGAGCGAGGCCGGGCAAGCGCGACGATGAATGAGGCGAGCGCGATGTTTCTCAGCGCGAATATCGCGTGCGGTACCCAGCTGCCAACATGCGGACCGGTTGCCAGCACCGCGGTCCGTGAGAACACAATCGCGTCCTTGCGCCGTAGTCGCCGCCAAATCCACCAGGCGGGTAGCAGCAGCAGCAGCCACAGCGCCTCTGGCGTATAGAACTCGAACAGTCCGAACACGCTCACGCGGCGCGCTCCTTTGTGGCTGCCATCCGCTTCGCGACCTCGGACTCCGGATTGACTCTTGCCTCGACGTGATCGACTACCGCTCTGAGTGTGCGTCCCGCTTCTCTTGCCTCCTCGCGCGAAGGCTCAGCCCGGGCGAACTTCACCAGATCCGCCCGCTCGAGTAACCGAGGCAGCTCGGCTTCCACTCCCTCGCGGGGTTTCATCGCGCGCAAAAGCTCGGATGTAGTGTCGGAGCGGCGAACCCCCGGCACTCGAGCCGCCAGGTACTCGCGCGCGACATTGACCATCGCCGCGAAGTAATCGGCAGACCTTCCAACATCGAGCAGTCGGCGCGCTTCAATCCGAGCGAACTCCTGCTGCGCTCGCACGTATGGATCGATCGGCGCCTTCGGTCGGTTACGGTACCTTCGCCATATCCACCAGAGAAGAACCGCCGCAATTGCCGCGGCGAGTAATCCGAGCCACAGCCACCAGTTGAAACCCGGCAGAACAATCAGCGGCCGCGCGGGTTTCGGAACGCGCAGCGAAGTATCGGCGGGTAAAACCGACTTGACGAAGACGGAAGCGCCGCCGAGTGGGGGTCGCCGCTCCTGCCCTTGGAACGTGACGCGTACGTCGGGAAACCTGAGTGGTTGTGTGCCGATGTCCCAGGCGACGAGGTGATAGAGAGCAACGGCTGTGTCCCCGAGCATCGTGACGAGCTTCTCGCCGCGAAGCTCGATCGTTCGAACTCCGTTCTGCGTCGTTGTGTCGGGCCCAACCGGAAACTCGAAACGTACTCCCTTGGGGGCGAGCACTTTGACGAAAAGGTTGAACGGCTGCCCGATGAGCACGGTATCCGGAATGACCCGATACCCCATCTGCACCGGCAGCTGCTGGGGAGGCTCCGGAACTTGAACCGTTCGTTGCGCTACTGCCTGAAGCAGCAATAGCACAAGATTCACGAAGCTCACCGGCGCCAAGCCCGTGTTTCTCTGGCGCGAAAGAAGCGGAGCAACGGCTCGACCACGCCGGCTTCTGTCCGCACCGGCACCTCGTCGATCGCAAGTCTTCGCAGCAAATGCTTGCGCTCTTCCCGCTCCGCCGCCACGCGCTCAGCGTATGCGTCGCGCACGCTTGTACTGCTGGTATCGACCTCGAACGTTTCGCCAGTCTCCGGATCGATCAGCCGTGCAATTCCTATATCCGGAAGGTTGCGTTCACTCGGGTCCTCGACAGTGACAGCGACGACATCGTGCCGCTGCGCGAGAATTTTGAGCGGATGCGAAATGTCCTCTTCGAGAAAGTCAGAGACAATGAACACGATTGCGTGCTCATTGAGCATCCGCGCGACGTAATCAATCGCCGCCACCATGTCCGTCCCCCGACCGACTGGCTCGAAGGCGAGAAGATCGCGAATGATCCGCAGCACGTGCCGCCTGCCCTTCCGCGGTGGAATGACGTGCTCGATTCGATCGGTAAAAAGCAGCACTCCAACGCGATCGTTGTTTCGTACAGCGGACATCGCCAGCACCGCCGCGAGCTCGCTCGCCAGCTCGCTCTTGAATCGTCTCACCGTACCGAATCGCTCAGAACCCGAGAGGTCGACAACCAGCATCACGGTGAGCTCCCGCTCCTCTATGTACCGTTTGACGAACGGCCGTCGCATCCGCGCCGTAACGTTCCAGTCGATCGAGCGGACTTCGTCACCGGGCTGGTACTCACGCACCTCCGAGAACTCCATTCCCTGGCCTTTGAACACCGATCGGTATTCGCCGGTGAAAACGGAGTTGACCAGTCCGCGCGTCCTCAGCTCTATCAGCTTTACCTGACGCAGAATCTCTGGCGGCACTCCCATCGGTTTCTCGGGAGTGCGCTTTGGTGCTTCTCTGCGCCGGCGACGCCCAGCGAGAATACCGATCACGGAACCGGAATCGCTTCCAACACGCGGGCGACTATCTCGTCACTAGTCACCTCTTCTGCTTCTGCTTCGTAAGTGCGAAGCACGCGGTGACGCAGTACGTCCGGCGCGATTGCTTTCACATCATCGGGTGTCACGAACGCCCGGCCGCGGAGAAACGCGTGGGCCCGGGAACCCTGCGCCAGCGCCAGAGTCGCACGCGGGCTCGCGCCAAATTCGATCAGCGGCTTCAGCTCGCCGAGTCCTGCCTGCTCCGGATTCCGCGTGGCGTGGACGATCTCGACGATGTAATCCACCACTCGCTCGTCGATGTACAGGTCGGCGATGTGCCGCCGCATTTCGAGGATCTGTCTCGGCGCGGCAACCTGCTCTACAGGGATCGGTTCGCCGCTCGACATCCGACGCAGTATTTCCTTCTCCTCTTCGCGTGACGGATAACTGATGTGCAGCTTGAGCATGAACCGATCGACTTGCGCTTCCGGAAGAGGATACGTGCCTTCCTGCTCAATCGGATTCTGGGTCGCGAGAACGAGAAATGGCTCCTCGAGAACATGGGTCGTCCCCCCGATCGTTACCTGCTTTTCCTGCATCGCTTCGAGCAACGCGGCCTGGACCTTCGCAGGCGCGCGATTGATCTCGTCCGCAAGAATAATGTTGGCGTGGATCGGCCCTTTCTTGACAGAGAAGCGTCCGGTCGATTGATCGTAGACCTGCGTGCCGACGACGTCCGCGGGCAGCAGATCGGGCGTAAACTGAATGCGGCTGAACGAAGTGCTGATTGTTTCCGCCAGTGTTCGAACGGCCAGAGTCTTCGCGAGTCCGGGGACCCCTTCCAGCAATACGTGTCCACCGGTTAGCAGGCTTATGAGCAGGCGCTCGATCATGTAGTCCTGGCCAACGATTCGTCGCCCTACCTGTTGCACAACCTCCTGAACTATCGAGGCATCAGCGGCTATAGCGGCGGTTGCGTTCACGTCTTGCTCCTCTCGTAGTGTTCTTGCCTTTGCCGCTGCTCCTGGTGAGCGCGGAAATAATTTCTCTCTCGCGCGCCGTCAGCGGGCGCGTCCTGCCTGACTCCAGCGACCCAAGCTTCACCGGCCCGAACTTCGTACGAACCAGTCGTTCCACTTCCAGACCCAGCCCTTCGCACAACCGACGTACTTCGCGCGTCCTCCCTTCTGCGATCGTTATCTCCAGCTCCCACACGCCTCGACCGGTACGCCGCGCCAACACGTCTGTTGGCATCACCAGTCCGTCTTCCAGCTCTACCCCCTTCATCGCTGCTCGTGCCGCAGCGGCCCCGTCACCGCGCACGGTGACTACGTATGTTCGGTCGATTTCGCTGCTCGGATGTGTCAATTTGTGCGCCGCGTCGCCGTCGGTCGTCAGGAGCAGAACGCCCTCGGTCATGTAATCGAGTCGACC
>DASWCI010000163.1:0-1777 GCA_036390195.1 Gemmatimonadaceae bacterium | reverse complement strand
CCTTTGGGACTAGGGGTCCCAGTTGAAACGCTCGATGCCCTACGCCGAGTTGCGCTCCCGGCCGACCAACTGCCGCAGCACGTACGGCAAAATTCCGCCGTGTCGGTAGTAGCTCAGTTCCTCTGGCGTGTCGATTCTGGAAATGGCGGGGAAGGTTTTCTCGGTTCCATCTGCCGCGCGCGCCCTCACCGTGAGGGTTGCACGCGGCTTTATCTCGTCGCTCATGCCCTCAATCGTGAAGGTCTCGAAACCAGTGAGACCGATGGTCTGACGCGTATGACCCGGCACGAACTCGAGGGGGAGCACGCCCATCCCTACCAGATTCGAGCGATGGATCCTCTCGAACGATTCTGCGATCACCGCCTGGACGCCGAGCAGCAGCGTACCCTTCGCTGCCCAGTCGCGCGACGACCCGGTGCCGTATTCTTTGCCAGCGATGATCACGAGCGGAGTTCCACTCTTCTGGCATTCCATCGAGGCTTCGTAAATCGAAATCGGCTTTTCCCCTGGGCTTCGCGTAGTCCACCCACCTTCAGTTCCAGGCGCGAGCTCGTTACGAAGTCGGATATTCGCGAAGGTTCCGCGCATCATCACCTCATGATTTCCCCGACGCGAGCCATAGGAGTTGAAGTCGACCGTCTTTACGCCGTGCTCGATCAGCCATTTCCCAGCTGGACTCGAAGCCGGAATCGATCCCGCGGGTGAGATGTGATCGGTCGTGATGGAGTCTCCAAACATGCCGAGCGCGCGGGCTCCCTCGATCGGTCGAACACCGGGTGGCGTGAGTGTCATCCCCTCGAAGAACGGGGGATTCTTTACGTAAGTCGAATCCGGATCCCAGGCGTAAAGATCGCCTTCCTTTTCCGGCAGGCTCCGCCAATTGTCGTCGCCGTGAAAGACGTTCGAGTACTGGGCCTTGAACATCTCGGCTTTGACCGAGCGCAGAATCTCGTCCTCGACCTCCTTCGGCGCGGGCCAGATGTCACGGAGGAAAACCGGACCGCTGTTCCCGACACCGATCGGCTCCGTGCCGAAATCGATGTCCATCCGTCCAGCGAGCGCGTACGCGACGACGAGCGGTGGTGAGGCCAGATAGTTGAAGCGCGTGAGAGGATTGATGCGTCCCTCGAAGTTGCGATTGCCCGAAAGCACCGCCGCCACGACGAGCTTGTTGGACTCGATCGCTTCGGCTATTGGCTGTGGCAGCGGACCGGAGTTTCCGATGCAAGTCGTGCAGCCGAATCCGACTACGTTGAAGCGCAGCTGTTGCAGCGCGCTCATCACTCCGGCCTTCTTGAAGTAATCCGTCACGACCTTGGAGCCGGGCGCGAGACTGGTCTTCACCCACGGCTTCGAGCTAAGACCCTTTGCTACTGCGTTGCGCGCCAACAACCCTGCCGCGAGCATGACGCTCGGGTTGGATGTGTTGGTGCAACTCGTAATCGCCGCGATCACCACTGAGCCGTGGCGAATCGAGAACTTCTCTCCGTTCATCTCCACGTGAACACTCGAATTTTGTCCTGCCTGCTCATCCGGATCAGTGGCGACTACAGACGGCGAAAGTTGCGGTGATGCCGCAACCGTCATTGCCTGCTTCGCGGCAGCTATTGCAGCGACCGTTCCCGTGCGCTCGAGATCGGCGGCGAGCGCGTCCTTGAACATCTTCTTCGACAGCTTGAGCGGAACTCTGTCCTGTGGACGCTTGGGACCGGCGAGACTCGGCTCCACTGTGTGCAGGTCGAGCTCCAGCGTGTCGCTGAAGATCGGGTCCGGAGTG
>DASWCI010000162.1:0-3371 GCA_036390195.1 Gemmatimonadaceae bacterium | reverse complement strand
CTTGACAGTTACCTGGGCAAACTACACCTCGCTCATCATTCTCAGCGGTGACTACACCGCAGCCACGAACGACGCTCAGAGGGCAGTCTTCGTCGCGGCTGCGACTTACCCCTCCGCAGTGTTGGGATCGAGGCTCCTGGGTGTGTACGTGATACTCGTCCCCAGCGTCGGGATTCTTATTACCGCTCTCGTCATGTTGAAAGGAATCTTCAGTAAGAGTACGGCCTATTTGGGTCTGGCATCGGGCATCCTTGGGATCATCTCGGTAGCCGGCTCCTTTTTTGTCAGTTCTTTGGCTCTGACCGTGATCATTGCTTCCGTTCTCACTACGGTCTGGGTCTTATTTGCGGGCTACAGACTTTACCGGCTCGGTCAGGCTAATTCTTCGGTCTCATAGACGCGTTGCGGCTGATTCCTTAGCGCGTTTTAACCGTTCGTGAGCTTCAGCACCGCTTCGGGTAGTCGCTCCCCCTTCACGCGAATCTTCGAGGCGGCTTCATCGATGTCGCGAAGATCGGCAGTCGTCAGCTCTACGTCGACCGCCGCGAGATTCTCCTCGAGACGCTCGACTTTCTTGGTCCCGGGAATCGGGACGATCCACGGCTTCTGGGCAAGCAGCCACGCAAGCGCGATCTGCGCGGGCGTCGCGCGCTTTTTCTCCGCTATGCGCTCGAGCAACTCGACGAGCGCCATGTTTGCGGCTCGCGCATCGGCGGCGAAACGTGGCGATATGCTTCGAAAGTCTTTGGGGTCGAGCTTGGTGTTCGTATCGATTTTCCCGGTGAGAAAGCCTGCGCCCAATGGACTGAAGGGAACGAAGCCGATCTCGAGCTCCTCGCATGTCGCCAGCACGCCATTGCGCTCCGGGTCGCGCGTCCAGAGAGAATACTCACTCTGGACTGCGGCAAGCGGCTGCACGGCGTGAGCACGCCGGATCGTTCGCGCGCTCGCCTCCGAAAGTCCGAAGTAGCGAACCTTTCCGGCGGCGATCAGTTCCTTGACGGTTCCAGCGACATCCTCAATGGGTACTGCGGGATCCACTCGGTGTTGGTAGAGGATGTCGATGGTTTCGATCTTGAATCGTCGCAGCGAACCGTCTGCCACTTGCCGTATGTGCTTGGGGCGCGAGTCAAGACCATAGCGTGTTCCGTCCGGGTTGATGCCGAAGCCGAACTTCGTGGCGATGATTACGCGGTCGCGGAATGGCGCGAGCGCCTCTCCGACAAGTTCCTCGTTGGTGAAGGGGCCGTACGCCTCCGCGGTGTCGAAAAGCGTTACGCCGCGCTCGACCGCCGCGTGGAGAATCGCGATTCCGGTTTGCCGATCGGCGCCGGGGCCATAGACCGACTCCAAACCCATCGCGCCGTAACCAAGCGCGGAAACCTCCGGACCGAATCGCCCCAACTTACGCGTCTTCATTCTCGTCCTCGTGGCTATCAGCAGAAGTGCAATCAATGGGCGGAGGAGGACCGAGGCCCGAGGACCAACGGCATTGATAATCGCGGACCAATCGAGGACCGAGAACCATCGCGGACCGTCGTCCTCGCTCCTCGATTAGTCCGAGTTCATAGATGCACTTAGTCCTCGGCCCTCGGTCTCAAGGATGATACACCCTCTCGATGTGCCCCTTCAGCTGCGACGGCAGAAGTGCACAATTCAAGAAAGCTGGCGATGGCCTGTCGATCTACTTGCCAACCGTGTCCACCCCGGTAAGGTTCTCTTGCCAATGGCAGACGAGCTCGATGGGATGGCGACGTTCGTTGCAGTCGCCGAGGCGAAGGGATTCCGCGCGGCTAGCAATCGGCTGGGAGTTACCCACTCGGCTGTCAGTCAGGCGGTCAGGCGGCTCGAGAAGTTCTGCTCACCCTTTCCCGGCTACTACTTGTATTACCCGCAGCGGCGACAGGCATCACGATCGTTGCGAGCACTGATCGATTACCTGCAGGAGTGGCGGCGCAGCTCACGGAGTAGCAAACGCCGCCGGACTTGATTGTCGTGGTTCATGCTTTGGCGATGTCCAGGCGATAGCGAAGCCAAATCATGTCGTCCGATCTGCGCTCAACCGTCTCGAGCGTGAGATGACGCGGAGCCGCGCCACTGCGGTCAATGTCGAACACCGCTGGAGTTCCGACACATCCATCCGCCACCGGCACGACGAGAATGCTCACTTCGTCGATGAGTCCGGCAGCAAGCATCCCTCCGTTGACTCGGCCGCCACCTTCGAGCATCAACGTGCGAACGCCGAAGCGCGCGCCAATCTTCTCGAGTCCGAGCGCGAGGTCCACATCGTCTTTTCCAGCCAGCACGAATGAGACACCGCGCTCGCGCAGGAACGCGATGTACTCGGCAGAGACACGCTCGCAGAGAACAGCAATGACGTGGTCGCCGTCGATGTCGTTGCTTTCCCATGCCAGTCGGCCGCGCGGGTCGATTGCTACGGCGAACGACTCGTGTCCCCCGGGCGCGACGAAATCTTCCCGCGCAGGCCCATCGTACTCGCGCGCTACATCCGCGTCAGACCGTACTCCACCAGCAAACGGCTCCATCGTCACGCGCCCGCACATCCATCCGTCGGCGGCGTAGCTCGCGTGGATTTGCTCGTACTCGCGGCGAATGGCCGGAGCATCAGGCCACTTATCGGCGACGATGCGTCCGTCGACCGATGCCGCCATGTGGCAGATAACGCGCGGGCGCCGCGACTCAGGGTACCGGAGTGGGTCTGCGATACGGCACCACTACCGCTTTCACCATGCCGACGAGGACGAGGGCAGAGTCGCCTACGATCGTCACACCGGTGGCGCGCGGAAGACTGTCCTGCACGATGCGCACTTCCGCACGATTCCCGTCGATCGTCAGCTCAGTGACACGCCCTTGCCCCTCGGCCTGGATCAATGTCCGCGGACCCACCGTTCGCAGACCATCGGGGTGGACGAATGGTGTCGATGTCTCAATCGGAATGACTGCGCCCGCACTGCCGTCTGGGTTCACGGAAACGCGATAGAACTTTCCGGTCGTGAAGTTGTTGGCGTACAGCGCGCCATCCGCGAGGAAAGCGAGACCATCGATCACGTCCAGCTGCTGATCGGTGACCCACACCTCGAGCGCGGTGGCGCCGGGCCGCAGTCGGTGAATCCGACCGCGAAACGATTCCGAGACGTAGGCCGCGCCATCCGCCGACACCGCGATGTCGTTGCAGATGCCGGCGTCAGGCGGAAAGGGGTACGTGCCTTTTGCTGCGCCGTTTCTCAGGTCGAAGGAGCGGAGCGCGGTCTGTCCAACCGAAGGCGCGCCCCCGCTACTACGCGTGGGGTTCTGACAAACCCACAGTGTGTTCGTCTTGTCGTCCGCGAGCACGCCGAGCACGTTGGTCA
>DASWCI010000161.1:0-1753 GCA_036390195.1 Gemmatimonadaceae bacterium | reverse complement strand
AAACGAAAAAGATCCTTGGAGCGTCGCTCCTGGGGATCGAGTGCGATGAGGTAATTCACTCGATCCTCGACGTGATGTACGCCAACGCGCCATACACGGTGATTCAGCGCGCCATGCACATTCATCCGACTGTCACAGAATTGATCCCGACCATGCTCGGTAAGTTGAAGCCGTTGGAGTGAACCGTATCGTCGCGATCAGCGGAACGTCATGAGTGGCGATCGCTGCTAACACGCAGACCAATCACTTCTATTCTTGAAACGCGACAGCAGTTGGCTGTCCCTCGTCACCCGTCACTCATCACTTAGTGAACTTCTTACTTTTTCCTTCTTACTTCTTACTTCCCGCGAGCGACCGGCAAAATTCAGAAATATATTTTGAGAGCGCAACGGCCTGCGATCGCTCCGCAGTGAGATGGTCGCCGTTTGTGGCGGCAAACGTAGTCGCACCGCCAGTAACCCACGGACAAATGCAAACGCCAGGTTCACCGCGAACGAGTTTGATTGACGATCCACGATGATTCGTAGCATCAAGGACACGTGAAAGAATCGGCCGGGAATGGTCCGCGGATCTTCCGGACACATCGGCGACAACAAGCGGAGCGACAGGTTTCGACAGGATCATCACTTCACGTCAGGGCCGGACGTTGGCTCGTGGTCGCTGTCAGCGTCGCAGGTATGCTTGCTGCCGCGGCGGCTCTCGTGCTGATATGGACCGCGACGGCTGATACGCCGCTATCAGAGCGCATCAACGAATCGATGGCATTGGGGTCCGCGCTCCTTCTGCTCGGTGTGGCGTTTCTGGTCGCGTGGCGAGCTGGTGATCACCCACCCAACGTCTCCATCGCACTCGCAGTGGCATTTATCTTCGCCAATAACGCACTCCTAACGCTACTGGAGAAATTGCGCGTGAATGCGGCGATCATCGAGCCAGTTTTCGTGCTCACCTTTATTCTCGGCGCCGGATTTTACATTCGCGCGTCACAGCTTTTCCCTCGCAAGCTCGCAACTGACGATATCGCATCTAGCCCGACCATCTGGGAAAGGATAAAGCCACTGCGGGTCGTGCTGATTTTCTTCCTGCGCGCTCCCGCCGTGTGGGTGTTCGTCACGGGCGCGACGCTCCTGACTGTGTTTGCTGATAATCCACATCTCTTCGAAGCGATACGCCTCGTCATCGTGCTGATAGGACTTGTGTACTTCTACGTGACGTATCGAGCGAGCGATGTTGAGACGCGACGAAAAGTATTGTGGTTCCTCGAGGCAGCTCTAGCCGCCTTTGTGATCGGGTTGGTTGGAGAGGGCGTGAATGCTGTTCTGCACGGCACCGGCTCGCCAACTCTGCGCGTCGTTCTCTCGGTGTCTATCAATGCCGCGAATTGCCTCGCTTTGGTCATTTGCATTTCCGTTGCGGTGTTTTATGCCGGTGCGATCAGCCCAGCGCTCGTTATCCGCAAGACTTTCATTTACGGCATGACGGCGGCGTTGCTCCTCTTCACCTATGCAATCGTCGAAGCGTTTCTTGTTAACCTCCTCGTGGACGTGACGAGCATTAGCGACCGCTTCGCAAGCGCGCTCCTCGGTACGCTTTTCGGCCTCGCATTTCATCCGATCAAGGATCGCATGGAGGGTGCACTGCGGCGCCCTCTCGCGCGGCGCCAGGTCTGATGCCGACGTCGTTGCACGAAAACTCGACTTCGCGACACCAAAACGCGGTACACTGGTCATTCCCTGCGTCGGCGAATTCAAGAACG
>DASWCI010000160.1:0-1681 GCA_036390195.1 Gemmatimonadaceae bacterium | reverse complement strand
CGGCTGGCGTTCCTCTACAAGCCGAGTGAAAACTTCAGCATCACTCCGCGTGTCGTCTATCAGAAAGTGGACATGAACGGATGGAACCGCATCGATGTCTTCAACATCCTGGGCAACCCGTACACCACGACGCGGCCGGCGGTGCAGTTGGGCGATCGCCGGCAATTCACCCAGATCAAAGAGCCCACCACCGACAGTTTCCTGCTCTCCGATCTGAACGCCTCGTACAAGCTCCCCGGCGGGGCGACGCTGACATCGATCTCTTCCTGGAGCAATCGTCACGTCGACGTGCTCCGCGATGCAGGCGCACTGACTTCCAGCATTACTGGCGGCTCCATCGGGCTGCCTGCGAATGTCTACACACTCAATTCGCCGCTCGATGACGCCACTCGCGCGCGGACCTACTCCGAGGAGCTTCGTGTTTCCGGCAGCGCGACGAAGTTGCAGTGGCTGGGCGGTCTGTTCTACGTCAATCAGCGCCGCAATTACGCACAGCAACTGCTGGTCACGGGCTTCACGGCTCTCAGCGGGATTCCTACGGCAAGCGTGATTGCACCCACAGACGGATTGTTCTGGTCCGACCTCAAGTACAAGTTCCGGCAGTCGGCGCTCTTTGGTGAAGCAACCTATTCCGCCACGGACAAAATCGACCTCACTGGTGGTCTGCGCTGGTATGACTTCAAAGAATCTCGCAGCCAGATCTTCGACGGCATTTTTGGAGAGGGTGACGACGGAAAACCCCAGTCGCAGCCTGGCTCCACCAAGGCGAACGGCATCGCGCCGCGCCTCATCGCTGCTTACAAGCTGAGCGACGCGTCCCGGCTGTACGCACAGGTCGCGAAAGGATTTCGCCTCGGCGGCATCAACGATCCGCTGAACGTGTCACTTTGCACCGCACAGGACCTCATCACCTTCGGCGGCCACCCGGGTTGGGAGGACGAGACTCTCTGGAATTACGAAGTGGGTTCGAAGAACCGGGTCATGAACAATCGGGGTGCGTTCAACGTCGCGGCGTTCTACGCGGACATCAAAAACCTGCAAGCCACGGTGACCGCGGGTTCGTGCTCGTCGCGTGTCGTCTTCAATGTGCCGAAGGCTCGAAGCGCAGGCGCAGAACTCGAATTTGACCTTGCGCCGACCGATGCCTTCGATTTCTCCATCACCGCGAGCCACAGCGACTCGAAGCTGCGCTCCACTCTGACCTCCACTGACGCAACCGGTCATGTCACGATCGTGTCGGGGATCAGGAGTGGCGCGCGCATGCCGACGGTCCCTCAGGACCAGGCGGCTGCAGCGGCGACATATCGGTGGCCGACGCAGAGCTTCGTCGGGTATCTGACCGGCGTCTATCAGCATGTCGGCGACCGCTTCACACAAGTCGGTGACGAGGATCTGAGCGGTGTGCAGAGCCTCACTACGTTCGCACCGCACAACATCGGTGGGCCATACACGCAGAACACCGTCACCTTCGATTCAAAGATGCCGGCCTACAACCTCCTCAACCTGCGCGTCGGTATCCTGAAAGGGAGATTTGACACGGCGTTTTTCGTGAACAACGTGACCGATGAGAAGGCGCTCCTTGCCCTGGATCGCGAGCGAGGTCTCCGCGCCCGCATCGGCTACCTGACGAATCAGCCGCGCACGTTCGGCATCAGCGCGCGCGTCAACTATTGATTAGCCG
>DASWCI010000159.1:0-24263 GCA_036390195.1 Gemmatimonadaceae bacterium | reverse complement strand
CCACACCGAGTGCGGGAAACTGGTTGGCTTTTTTGCCCGCAGGTCGGAGGGCAAACCCTTGAGCGCGTTCTCCAGTGAGGAATGCGCTTGCTCCCAATCCAACGATGAGGCGACGATGGCGCGCCAAGCTTCTTTCTTCGTCATGGGCTCCGGGGCTGAAAGTGTGACTCAATGATGTCGCTCTTGCGCGATGCCGCCAGTCCTGGTCAGTATTGCGCGCCAACCACCGAGTGAGAGCAATGAGCGACGATCGCCGCGACAGACACCCTGGCAGCTGGGCGAGTCTCGTATTGCGTGACATGCAGTTCTGGGTGCCGGTGGCGGTATTGGTCGCTGGGCTTCTCGTGCTGCGCTGGATTTCTTGACGCCGCTACGACCCGGCGAATCACAGGCCGCCACACAGCCCGGCGAGTTGGACGCCCGTCGGCTTCGCGCCCTTCAGAGCGTTGGAATGCTCTGCGGGCTCACCGCCGGCGCCTGGCTGGGCGCGGCCGAAGCTCCCACCAAACTGGTGACGCTTGGGCTGTCACCGGTCGTGATCTCTCTGAGCATGGTGATCGGAGTTTTTCTGGCACGGTGGACGCTGCCAGCGCTGATTCAGGGAACCTCGTACGTGGCGGCCGATCTCCGACAAGCCCCGCATCTGATCGTCTGGGCAATACTCGCAGGCTGTCTCTGGGCGGTGGCAAACACGCTGACGATTTTCGCGGTGCGCGACGTCGGGCTCAGCATCGCGTTCCCGCTGTGGAACAGCAACAGTCTCCTCGGAATTTTCTGGGGCATTGTTTTTTTTCAGGAGCTGAGGGGCGCTGATTGGCGGCGATGGGTTGGAGTGCTCGGTGGAGCGGCGCTGATGTTCGCGGGAGCGACTGCGCTCGCGATTGCGTCCGCGACGCAGGCACCATCGCGTGATGCGCTCCGTGGCGTGGCTGCAGCGCTCTCTGCAGGAGTGCTTTGGGGGACGATGTACATCCCGTATCGCAAAGCCTATCTCACCGGAATGAGTCCACTGTCTTTCATCACCTTCTTCACGGTCGGAGAGCTTGGGATGATGACAGCGCTCGCTGTTACGTATTCCGGGGGTTTCGCTCCGCTATTGAGCCAACTCTCGGGCGCACGCCACGTTCTGTTCTGGCTTCTCGCGGGCGGATTCGTCTGGGTGGTCGGCGATCTCTTTCAACAATACGCAGTGAAGTACGCTGGAATCACGCGCGGAATTCCACTGTCGAACACGAATCAGTTATGGGGACTGATGTGGGGCATTTTCGTTTTCGGAGAGCTGCGCGGTGCACCGTATTCCGTGCTCGCTCAGGTCATTGGCGGCTCGATCGTCATGGCGCTGGGCGCCGTGGTCATCGCGCTTTCGTCGGTGAGCCGCAGCGAACACTTGCGCTGGGAAGTGGCAGCCGCACGTGAGGGCTCGCGCTATGGGGTCGATCCAGAGTACACGCGATCGCGACTCGCCGGCCATGATGCCTCGGTAAGACGCCGCCGCACCTGGGTCGATTGGTCAGTGGTTACGATTGCGACAGCAACGATCATCGGCTTTGCGCTTGTGGCCCGCGCACCACAGATCGCGCTCCGCGCGCAATGGGCGGCAACGCTGGTGATCGTCACGCTCGGAATGCTGGGCGGAGCGGGGTTCGCGCTCTGGAAAACCACGCGATTCAACTGAGCGCCCGAACTGCCTGCTCGACTTCCTGCACGTGGCCGGGGATCTGGACTTTGGGAAAGATTCGGGCAACTCGGCCTTGTTGGTCGATGATTACCGTCGTCCGCTCGACACCCATGTACTTTTGCCCGTACAATGATTTCTCCTTCCAGATTCCGAAGGCGTCCGCCAGCCGATGGCCTTCGTCGGCGAGAAGTCGATACGGCAGTGCGTTTTTCGTCTTGAACTGCTGGTGTGACTCGACGCTGTCAGGGCTAACGCCGATCACTACCCCATCAATCTCCCCGAACCGGGGAAAGGCGTCGCGAAAATCGCACGCTTCTTTCGTTCAGCCGGAGGTGTTGTCCTTTGGATAAAAGAAAAGGACGACATTCTTGCCGGCGAGCGAGTCGAGCGTGACTGTCGTTCCATCGTCCGCCTGGAGCGAGAATTTCGGCGCAGCATCACCTTCCTTGATCACCAGTTCATTCCCCTTGTTCGGGTGACCGTTGGATATGCACGCTAATTAAGGGCGCCGTCAGGCTTAACGTACGCACTCAAATAACCTGGTCATGATTCGAACCGTATCGACCCGTCCGCGCGCAACGTCGATGTCCGTTGAGTCGGGGCGATGAGCAAAAGCCCGCACGAGTAGCCGGTAGTGCCCTGGAGGCAGAGCGGTGAAAACGAATCCTCCGACGCTATCCGCGGTTGCTGTGGCGTGCGGCGAATTCGCAGCGCCGCCGGGGATGGTGGCGAGAATCGGATAGTGTGGCAACGCTCCGCCGGAATCCGCGAGAGTTCCGACAACCGCGCCAAATCCGAGCCTGAGAGACGGCGCGGCGGGTAGTCGAGGCACTGGGCCCTTCGTTCGCACACGCGTGGTGCAGTGGCCCAGCAACAAACTTGTCTCCTCGGAAGTTCCGCGGTGGCAGGCGTTCGACATGAGGAACGCCACAAGCAACGCTATCGCTCTAAAAATCCCGCCCAATCGTGCGCAACCGCCGTCTGAGCCTGCGCGGCAGAAAGAACGCAGCCGCCACCAGGACGCGCTCGAGATCCAACGAACGCAGCTGTCTCGGATCGCCCATCCAGTGATCCAGGAGCACCGCCCTTCCCGCATTCGCAATCAATCGCTGCAGCGCCAAAACGAGGACGAACAGATCGTCGACTTCGCCGAGAAAAGGGATGTAATCTGGAATGAAGTCCATTGGCATCAGGATGTACGCGATCGCGCCGGCCACCAGCAGCTTGTCGGTGTTCGAGACACGGCGGTCGGTCAACAATCCGCCGAGAAGTCGCAGGAAGTTCGGCAGATCTTTCAGAGTCGACATTACGGTGCGCTTCGCGCCCGTCCTCGGCGACGCAGTTGTAGGCGGCTCTGAGTAGCGCGCGTCGCGTGAGCGCGCCTCCCCCTCCCCCGCCCCGTGGGTGCGCGTCGTGCCCGCCGACCCCCCATCGCCAGTGGCGTGTCGCTTTCTCGATGATGCGCTCGAACGCGCCGATTGAGCTCTCACTTGCGCTGATCTCCTGGTGGCGGTGGTGGCGGAGCCTCGGCCGGAGGTGATGCCGGAGGAGCGTTCGTCGCAACCGGTCCCGGCCCCGCTTGCGATGGCGCAGACGGTTTCGAAGACGCGACCGACGACACGACCCCGGCAATCTCCGTTGCAACTGACTTGCCAGCGTTTGCAACATCAGTCACGACCCCGACCGCTTTGTGCATTACGCTCATCGTGCCGCCAATTACGCCGGCGGACACTCTGCCCGCACGCAACGTGTCTTCGACGCCTTCTGCGAATCGCTTAAGGGGGTTGGGTGCCGTCGAAGCCTTAGGAGCGTACTTCGATTCCAGGAAATCGATGTAATCGAGGATTTGGTAGATCTTTTCCTCGGGAAGCGTATCGAGCTTGCGAATGAGTCTCTCACGCAGAATGTCGTTCATCCCCCTCCCCGCCAACGGGCTCTACGTCCGCGTACATCAATATGCACGTAATTCGTGCTGGAGTGACCACTGGTGTAGATCCCGAGGCCCCCAATCAGGTCCGGGTGCTTGAGCTCGACGATCTCCACCGCCAAACCTATCATACGGATGTCGATCGCGGTGATTTTTCCGTCGCCGTTCGCGTCTATGGCCACGTCGGCGGCGTCGCCGTACTGGTGTTGGCTGTCACTCGCGGCGCGTCGAACCCTTCGATTGTGCGCCGGGGCGCGAAATCCGGAATGCACATCGATGTCGATGTCCGCGACGGCTTTGTCACCATGCCAGCGCGCGATCTCCTGGATCACGAGCTCCAGCTTATCGAGCAGCTTTGGATTCACCGCCGCGTAACTCGGCCACACTCCCACTTGATCGTGGTTCAGAAAATCGCCGACCTTGAGATGCTTTGTAATTGGTAAGTCAACGTCAGCCGGGCTGATCTCGAGAAATCCCTCCGGCGGCGGCGTCTTTCCGCGCACGCGCTCGGCGAGGTAGGTCCCAATTCGATAACCGCGCAACATTCCGCGGTCTTTCTCCCCGAAGGGAACGAGGACAGCCAGCGTTAGCCCTTCAACTGACCGGCGCTGGCCGCTCTTGAGCAGCGCAAGCCGGTAAAATCCGGCGGTCGGCGGCGCCGAGACCTTGTCGCCGGTAAGCGGCTGCGCGGCTGTGTTGAGCGTCGTGTCGCCGACTCTGATCCACGCGTATTGCAGCGCCGTCGGATCACCGTGTACATCGAGTGGGTACGAGATCTCCTCGGCCGGCATCGCGAAGGCGAGCTTCACTTCTCCGCTCGCCCCGAAGGCGCTCACCGATGGCTCGGCCAGCGGTACGACGGAGCGCGCGAGGTATGTCCCAATCGGTTTGTCGGTGGCGTCGCTCGCGGCTTGCAGGAATTGGAACGCGCCGACAAACGCGATCGCGCCAACAGTAATCCATACGACCCGAGTGGTGTGGCGCTTTCGGACAGGCAGATCGTCGGGGAGCAGGAGCTCCTCGCCAGTGGGACGATCCCGTCTTTCGCTTACGACTGCAGACTCCAAGCGCCTGTCTGATTTAATAGATGTAAACCGGAGTTCCGATCGCGACCATCGGATAGAGGCGCTCGATGTCCTCGTTGCGCATGCGGACGCAGCCGTGGCTCACGGACTGCCCGACTGTCTCGGGGTGATCCGTGCCGTGGATGCCGTAGCCATCGCCAAGCTCGAGACGGCGCGTTCCCAACACGCCCATGTATCGCCTGGCGGTAGTGCCGTAAGGTGGAACGACGATGTTGCCATTCACGACGATCTCCTTTCCTTCGACGCCTCCACCTAAAGACACCGTAGAGCCGTTGTTGTAACGCTTTACGACCTCGCCATTCTTGGTGGTGAGGACTCCATCGCCGGTGGCAATCACCTCCCCGGGGTCGAGGTGCACGATCCCCAGCCCTTTTTTGTGAGCCTGCTCGACGTAATGCCAGTCAGGCGGAACCCAGGCGGGATCCTCGTCTTTGCCTTTGACGGTGAGACGGCCACGCGGGGTCTCGAAGCGCCATTGCCCGTTCGCTCCGCCCACTAGCTCCTTGCCGCTTCCCGTAGCAACAGCAGCCTCGAACATGATCTCTTTGCCCTGCTTGTACCACAGTCGATGGTCGGCCATGCTGACGACTATGTATGGTTGGTTGGTCGCTTCTGCGGCTGTCTCGTTGAGTAGCGCTCTGAGGCTGTCGCCGGTCATGCCGAGCTTTGCTTTGACCTCGTTGAGGACGCCAAGGTTGTCGTTGTAGACCATCCGATTGACGTCGCGCTGATAGCGCAGCTCCGCGGTTTTCGTGAGCAGCGTGACGCTAAGGATCGCCGCAATGATGAATCCGGAGATCAGCATCCAGACGGTCTTGCCGCCGTATGAGAAAATTCTGACCGCTGCCATTTGCTACCTCGTTTGTCTCTGATTCACTGAAACAGGCGTTCAGTAAAAGTATACCTTCATGCCGGCGCTAAGGTTCGGCATGATCGCCTTCATGTCGTCGCGGCTGATGCGCAACGATCCCGGTGGAATCGGCGTCGAGTCGTTGACGAGCTCGGGGGTATTCGACGAGAGAATCTGGGTGCCGCCGTCGAGCGTGATGCTGGTCTCCGAAAGATCGGCTACCGTTCGCTCTCCACGCGGGATCGCAGCCGGAGGAGCGCTCGCTGATTCGGATGGCATTCGCTCCGGTCCGAACTGCACCGGCATCTCGCGCAAAAGTGCTCCTTCGCGCGTGAGGTACATCCGCGAGCTGTCCACCGAGACGTTCAAGTGTAACCTCTTGTCGAACTTCGCTTGTCGTTTAGCGAGCTCGATCGCGATACGCAGCTTGTTCTGCTCCGACTGCACGATCGCATCGGAGCGCTCGCGCTCGGCCTCCGTCATGTGTTCGCGGAGGAGCTTCACATCGTGATTGTATTTGACCCGCTTGGCGAGAAGCCACCCGTCGACGGCGACCATCGCAGCCAATCCGAGTCCGAGCACGAAGACGAATCCGGGGTAGGCGCGTCGGAAATCGCGCCACGTTCCGCGCCGGCGGTCGCCTTCTCCGGCGCGCTCGGCACGACGGCGAGTTTCCGGGCCAGTCTCCAGTTTGGGTCTGAAAATTTCCATTGTCGGCTTCGGCGCTCTCTCGTCCGGGTCGGATTACATTACTGATATAATGGCAAGCTCACAGCGCGCGCGGCCAGTCGCGCTCGTCGTACTCGATGGATGGGGCTATCGCCCCGAAACTAACGGCAACGCAATCGCACTCGCCAACACTCCAACCTGGGACTCGCTCTGGGCTCGGGGCTCTCGCACGCTGCTCGAAGCTTCCGGGCTTCGTGTAGGTCTGCCCGAAGGCCAGATGGGCAACAGCGAAGTCGGACACCTCAATCTCGGCGCTGGACGAGTTGTGACGCAGGATCTCGTTCGCATCTCCTCAGCCATCGCCGACGGGAGCTTCTACACCAATCCTGCTCTGGTGGCTGCGTGCCGACAGGTGAAACAGCTTCGCGGGACGCTCCATCTTATGGGTCTTGTCGGTGCAGGTGGCGTCCACGCCATCGACACCCACCTTTGCGCGCTCATCGATCTCACGCAGCGCGAGGCGGTCGAGCGTGTTGCGATCCACACCTTTCTCGACGGGCGCGACACGATGCCCAAGTCGGCGCTTGGGTACATGCAGCAGTTGCTCGACTACATTCGGAAAATCGGCTCTCCGGCGAAGATTGCGAGTGTCTCGGGCCGCTATTACGCGATGGATCGCGACCGGCGGTGGGACCGTACGGAGCTCGCGTACCGGGCAATAGTTCTGGGCGAGGGTACACCCGTCACCGATCCGCTGGACGCAATTCGCAAAGCCTACGAATCAGGAAAGACCGACGAATTCATGGTGCCGGTGGTCGTGACGGAGAATGGAAAGGCGGTGGCGCCGATGAGAGATGGCGACGCAGTCATCTGCTTCAACTACCGGTCGGACAGAATGCGGCAGATCGTGCGCGCGCTGATCGAGCCGAATTTTGAGGGGTTTGATGTTTCACGTCGCCCAAAGGTCACGGTGACGACACTCACCAATTACGACAAGACTTTTCACGTTCCGGTGGCGTTTGATCCAACGTCGATGGAGCGAATTCTGGCCGAGGTACTGTCGTCGCGCGGTCTGGACATGTTGAAGACGGCGGAAACCGAGAAGTACCCGCATGTGACTTACTTCTTCAACGGCGGCGTCGAAGCGCCATTCCCGTGCGAGCATCGCGTGCTGGTTCCCAGCCCGAAGGTAGCCACTTACGATCTCAAGCCGGAAATGAGCGCGGAGGGAGTGACCGATGCGCTCGTAAAGGGGATTTCATCGGGAGAGCACGATTTCATTCTCTGCAACTACGCGAATGCGGACATGGTCGGTCACAGCGGGTCGATTCCAGCGACGATCAAGGCGGTCGAGACTGTCGACCAATGTCTGACACGCGTTTTGAAAACGGCGGAAAACGCAGGAATGAGGTTGATCGTTACCGCCGATCACGGCAACGCTGAAATGATGATCGATCCGGAGACCGGCGGTCCACACACCGCGCATACGACCAATCCGGTTCCATTCGTCGTTGTCGATTGGGAACAGGAGCAGCGCCTGCGATCCGGAGGCGCTCTGTGCGATGTAGCGCCAACTATATTATCCATGCTCGGAATCGAGCAGCCGCTAGAAATGACCGGCGTCAATCTTGGAGTGGATTAGTGAAGCACGTCCTGAGCGCTTTGGCGCTTGCTTGTATCGCGTCGACCGCCCGCGCGCAGGTCGGTCACCTTCCTGAACACAGTCCATACCGCGATGTCGAAGCGAGCCAGGAATTCACGTTCTTCGGCGGTCACTATAGAGCCGGAAAGGATCCGATCGGCATCGCCCCGCGTGACGGTCCGATGTACGGCCTCCGTTATCAGATTCATGTCGGCGGTCCCGCTTTTCTGACAGCGCGCTGGTCGCACGTGAACAGCGACCGATTCGCGATCGATCCAACGAAAAACGGGACGGGGCGCCAGCTCGGGAAACACAACGTCTCCATCAATCTGTACGACGTCGATCTCTCGCTGAATCTCACCGGCCAGAAAAGCTTTCACCACATAATCCCGGTCGTGAATTTCGGCGCCGGGATCGCGAGCTGCGGCTGTTCCGTCGAGGCCGATCCCTACACTTTCGGCACCCCGTTTGCGTTCACCTTTGGTGGTGGGCTCAGGTACGTACCGGGGGGGCGGTTTCAGCTCACGGCGGACTGGAACGACTACCTCTACCAGTTGAAGTACCCGACCGCGTACTACGTGATTCCCACCGGCGGGACTGCTGCCGTGACCGGTAACCAGGCCCGCTCTTTCTGGAAGAACAATCGGGCTGTCACGCTTGGTGCATCGCTGCTGTTCTTCCGGTAACCTGTGTCGCCCTTCGGGGCGGGCCCGGAGGGAGGAAGCGTGGAAAAGGATTACGAAGACATGAGAGGCACCGACGACCTGAACGACAATGAGCTGCGCGCGCTGGTTCGCGACAATTTCGACCGGCAGCTCGCCTTCGATCCTGACGATGTTCAGGTATCCGTGCGATCTGGCGTCGTCAATCTCTCCGGCCGTGTCGGAACCCCAGAGGAGCTCCGAATCATCGAGCGTGTGGTCACCGATATGGTCGGCATCAAGAATCTGCAGAACGGCCTCGTCGTCGATCCGATCCGCCGCGCCGAAAGTCCCGAGGCGATCGACGAGCACGTCGTAGATGAACAACTGCACGAAGGCTTGCTGCTCGGAGATCAGCCCCGGCCCGATGACCCGGAGGCGGAGCATTTGCGCGAGAATCTCCGAGCGGAGCTGTTCGGCACGACTGACGTGCACCAGTCGATCGAGGGAGCGATTCCCTGGAATCCGCCGGACGGCCCGACACCGGAAGGCGTCACCGGGTCAGAGGATACACCGGACGAGAGTCGAGACGATCTGTAGAAGTTCATTACTGCGGACTGCGGACCAACGGCATTGCGGACTGTTGACTAATTGCGGATTGGGACACCTACTGCGGACTGATGACTAACGGCTACGAATTTCGAACTTCGGACCACGCCGCAGTTCGTAGTTAGTCCACGAATTCGCAGTTAGCCCCCCATCCGCAATTAGTCCCCCAATTCGTAGTTAGTCAGCAGTCCGCAATGCACTTGGTCCGCAGTCCGCAGCAGTGAGCCCGCAGTCCGCAGTCGACAGAAGGCATCTTCGCCGCGCAGATTTAACGGATGCCGACCGCTTCTCTTACAAGACGAATTTCCTTTTCAGCCGCGCACCGCTACAGCCGCCCCGAATGGAGCGACGAGAAAAATGCGAGTACCTTCGGCGCCTGCGCCTGGCCGAACTTTCACGGGCACAGCTACGTGTGCGATGTCACGGTCAGCGGCCCCATTGATGAAAAGACAGGTTTCATCGTCGACCTTGGAGTGTTGGACCGCATTCTAAAGTCGGAGGTCACCGACCGCTTCGACCACCGCAACATCAATCTTGATGTGCCGGAATTCGCCGACGGAAAGCTCGTCCCGACCGGAGAGAACCTCGCGCGCTACATCTTCGAGCGCGTGGACGAGGAGTTGCGGAAGCCCACGAGGGTCGTGCGCGTGACAGTCGGAGAGGACGCCAGCCTCAGCGCCACCTTCAGCAGGGAGTAGTCGAACACCTTGTCTGCTTTTTCCGGACGGCGAGTTGTGCGCGCACTCGTGGCCACCGTCACGCCACTTTCGTTGACTGCTTGTGTGACCGTGATGAGAACTGTTCACCCTGCGTCAGCGCGAGCTGAGCTGCGGCACGCGATCGATTCTCTCACCTCACAGCCGATTTTCAAAAACGCGCACTGGGGAGTGCTGATCGTGAATCCGCGCACGGGTGACACGCTGTACTCGAAGAACGCTGGCAAGCTGTTCATGCCTGCTTCCAATATGAAGATCATCACCAGCGCGGCGGCGCTGACGCTGCTCGGACCAGACTACACATACAAGACCACCTTTCTCACCAACGGCGAGGTGCGCGATTCACTCCTCGACGGCGATTTGCTCGTGATCGGGCGCGGCGATCCGACTATCAGCGACAACATGAGAGGACTCGCCACTACGGTGATGGACTCGATCGCCGATTTGATTCGCGCTCATGGAATCAGACAGGTCACGGGCTCGCTTGCACGAGTAGGCAACGCCTTTCCCGACTCCATCCATGGCTACGGCTGGGAGTGGGACGACCTCGGCGAATATTACGGTGCTGGTGTCGACGAATTGATCTTCAACGAGGGAATGGCGCCGACGACGTTGCGACCCCCGCCCGACACCGTCCGCGATAGTCTTTACTCGGGACCGGCCAAGGACCCGGCGACGGCTTACCTCAACGCGCTCAACGATGCGCTGGTACGAAAGCACATTACCGTCGAAGCCGGAGTCATGGACAGCATTCTGGCAACGCCCATTAAGATGGACACGCTGTTCACTTTTGTGTCGCTTCCAATGCGCAACATTATCCCTGCGCTGATGAAGCCGTCTCAAAATCAGATCGCTGAGATCTTGTTGAAGACGATAGGGCTGGAGCGCGGAGGCATGGGGACAGCCGATAGCGCACGCAAAATCGTCGCGCAGCAGCTACTCGCCTGGGGCGTGCAGCCCGATGGGTTCATTATTCGCGATGGTAGTGGCCTGTCGCGACACGATCTGCTGACGCCCGAGACGGTGGTGAAGGTGCTTGACAAGATTCAGCAGGATACGGCCTTCGCGGTGTTTTACAATGCGATGCCCATCGCCGGAGTCGACGGTACCCTCAAGGACAGGATGAAAGGAACTCCAGCTGAAGGAAACGTGCACGCGAAGACCGGTTCGATCGCAGCGGCGCGGTCTCTCTCCGGATACGTCACGACAGCCGACGGAGAGCGGCTCATCTTCAGCATTCTTTCCAACAACTGGACGACGCCGGGCTCCGCGGTTACGGACGTAGCCGACCAGATTGCGTCTGCGCTCGCGACGTACCGCGAGCACTGACAGCCCATCTTGACCTGCGATTACCCGGCGCGATAATCAGCGCATGCTCACAGTCGCGGAAGCGAGCGAGCGCATTCTCGCCGAGATCAGGCCGCTCGCCATCGAATCGGTTCCGCTGCGCCGGGCGTTAGGCCGAGTTTGCGCCGAAGACATTTCCGCGACGGTGACGATGCCGCCGTGGAGCAACTCGTCGATGGACGGCTACGCCATACGTTCAGCTGACATCACGCCGGTGATGAGCGGCGAGCCAGTTAAGCTACGCGTCGTAGCGACGATCGCGGCGGGAGAGTTTGCACCACGGCCGCTGAAACGCGGCGAAGCAATGCGAATCATGACCGGTGCGCCGATACCGGAAGGCGCAGATTCCGTGATCCGAAAGGAGGACACCGACGGCGGATCCGGGAAGGTCGAGATCAAGGATGCGCGCGATGTATGGAAGAACATCAGGCCGGCCGGAGAGGATTTTCAGCGCGGCGATCTGCTGGCAAAGCATGGGACTCCGATCAGACCAGCCCTGATTGGCGTGCTGGCTTCGACCGGAGTGTCGAAGGTAAAGACGTTCAAGCGCCCGCGGGTCGCGATCATCAGCTCCGGAAACGAGCTGGTAGAGATCGACGACTTCGACGAGGTGGTTGCCGCCCGGCGAATCGTGTCGACGAACAGTTACACGCTCGACGCTTTGACGCGCGTGGCGGGGGGAACCCCAGTCGATCTTGGAATTGCGGCCGACACAAAGGCATCATTGCGCAAAAAGCTGCAGAGTGCGCGCGATTGCGATCTGATTCTAACGTCGGCAGGTGTCTCAGTCGGCGATCTCGATCATACGCGCGATGTGTTCAGCGCGCTTGGTGGCAAGCAGAAGTTTTGGAAGGTGAAGATGCGGCCGGGGGCGCCGCTGGCCTTCGGAATGCTCGATGACATTCCGTGGCTCGGCGTCTCGGGTAATCCGGTATCGGCGATGGTGAGCTTTGAGCTATTCGTTCGGCCGGCCCTCAGAAAAATGCAAGGTCACACAGCGTTATTCCGGCGCACTGTAATGGTAACGGTCGAGGAAGACGTGAAGATCGGTGCGAAGCTTACGCATTTTCTCCGCGCGACGGTGACGAGACGTGAGGACGGTCTCCTGGTGGCGCGACTCACCGGGCATCAGAGCTCAGGTGCGCTCACCTCGATGGCGAAAGCGAATGCGCTCTTGATCGTGCCGGAGACATCTCCAAAGGTTGCGAAGGGATCGCAGCTGAAGGCGCTGATGCTGGATCAGAGCCTGGAAGAGACATCGGTGTTCTCGCTGTGATCGACAGCACTGATCTCTCGAAAGTGGGCCGCGCACCGGTTTTGGAAGGGGACGCGCTGGTTCTGGCGCTGACTCGTCGTTTCAGAACTTCTATTCAGGATGCAACCGTCGGCGACCACACTTTTAGCATCCTCAAGCCAGCAAATCCCGATGACCTGATTCGCGAGGAGGATTTCGTTCGGGACGAGCGACTTCCGTACTGGGCGGATGTGTGGCCGTCATCCATCATCCTCGCCGAAAAACTCCTCGAGCTCACAGGCGGCGGGCGCACAGCGCTCGAGTTGGGGTGTGGCGTGGGATTGAGTACTCTGGCCGCGACAAGTGCGGGATTCGATGTCCTGGCGACGGATTACTACGAGGATGCGCTCGACGTCACTCGCGCGAACGTCTTCAGAAATCTCGGCGCGATTGCTCGAACGCGACTCGTTGATTGGCGGCATCTGCCAGAGGACCTTGGGACTTTCGACCTGGTGTTCGCATCGGATGTCTTGTACGAAAAGGAATACGCTGAATTACTCCCCGTGATTCTCGAGCGATTGCTTACGCCCCCTGGATTTGGATTGATCGCAGATCCCGGACGTGTAGCCGCGCCACAGTTTGTCGAGGCATGCGGGGAACACGGGCTCGCGGTACGAGAAAAACAAACCCGGTCATTCGAGGCCGGGGAAATCAAACAGAAGATCGATATTTACGAGATCGGGCGCGCCTGACCGTTCACATTTGGCGGTACTTGGGCCCACTTCCCCCCTCGCGCGGCGTCCAGCGCGGGCCGATGACATCCGTCGCCTTGCAGTCGATGCAATTTGCCGGACTCACCACCAGACGCTGGCCATCGCGCTCGTAAACTCCGGCGGGACACATATGCGCGTACAGCTCGGCCACCTCGGATGTGATGTCGGAGCCGACGATCAGATGTGACGGAATGTCGTCGCGTGTCGCGTTGCCAGATTTAAAAACCGCGTCGAGCTTGCTGAAGGTCAGCTTGCCATCTGGTACGAGCGGCTGTGGCGCGGCCACCTCGCGCACAACCTCGGCGTCGCGGTGGGATTCAATCTTCCCGCCGAGCAGTGCCCCACGCGTAAGTGTCATCAATCCGGCTTTGAGACCGGCGACATAAAAGTTGCTCCGCTGGAACGCGAGGCGCATGTTGCGACGGTCATACAGATCCTTCGCGATAAAGCTTCCGTCGACCATCGCGTCGTACTCCTTCAGCGTCGCGGCTGAAATGTCCTTTCGCTTCAGCGCGTCGAACGCGGCCCGCGCAGCGAACATCCCCGATTGCATCGCGTAGTGGATTCCCTTGAGCGAAGCAACCTCGACAAACCCCGCGGCATCCCCGACGATCATTAGTCCATCGCCGTGACGACGCTTCGGCAGCGCGTAGTACCCACCTTCGGGAATCGTCTTCGCTCCCCACTCGACCATCTCGCCGCTCTCGAGTAGGTCTCGGAACAGCGGATGCAACTTCATACGTTGCAGCATCTCGTGTGCATCATCCGACGTGCGCCTATAATCGAGACCGACGACGAGCCCGAGTGCGACGAGATTCCGGGTGAGCGGGTACATGAAGCTGCCCCCGAAACAATCTTTCGGCACCGGCCACCCGAGCGTGTGCACCACTGCATCCAGCGGCTTGATCGTCTCCCAGATCTCCTTTACTCCCAGCGCGAAGATCTGCGGGTTTTCGGACGAAATCTTTTGCCACTCCAGGTAGGCCTGCGAGAGCGTCCCCCGCGTTCCCTCGGCAAGTACTGTGATCTGGGCGGTGATGTCCGTCGGCGGCGCGTAGCCGTCTCCCCGCTCGCCAGTTCTCGCCAGGCCTGAAGGCGCAGTTCGAACTCCCATCACTCTCTGACCTTCAGTGAGTAGCGATGCCGCCGGAAATCCGCTGAAGATGTTGACACCTAGCGCTTCGGCTTTTTCGCCGAGCCAGCGGACGATCTCGCAGATCGACGCGATGTGGTAGCCGTGATTTTGCATTGTCGGCGGCGTCGGGATTCTCAGGGCGCGACGTTCCGTGAGAAAGTAGACGCGTTCGCCGTTGACAGACGCGCGAAACGGCAAGTCCTTGTCTTTTAGCTCCGGGAAGAGCGCGCGGATGGCGATTGGATTGACGACCGCGCCCGACAGCGAGTGCTCTCCCAACGCCCCAGCTTTCTCGAGAACACCAATTTGCACGTCGCCGAGGCCTCCGCCTGCTTCATTGTCTGCCTTGACGAGTCTGGCGAGGGCAATTGCTCCGGCGAGTCCAGCAGGACCGCCGCCGACGAAGAGAACATCCATCCGCACTGCTTCAGCATCGGGCGGCTCCGCGAGGATCAGCCGCTCCAACGGAAGCGGAGCCTGGTGCAAACTGGGTAGAACTTTGCCGGCGCGATCAGGCATTAGCTGTTAGTTAATCTCGGTTCGGGAAAAGCTCAGCCCCCTAGTGTTGCTTCTTCGCCTCGCGCACCGCCTCGGTGAGCGCGGGAATCACCTCGAACACGTCGCCGACGATTCCGTAGTCGGCCACCTTGAAAATCGGGGCGTCCTTGTCTTTGTTGACGGCGACAATCGTCTTCGACGTGCGCATTCCGGCGAGGTGCTGCACTGCGCCTGAGATTCCAACAGCGATGTAGAGCTCCGGACTCACCAGCCGCCCGGTCTGTCCGATCTGATCGCTGTGCGGGCGCCAGCCGTCGTCCGTCACAGCACGAGTCGCACCCACGGCTGCATTTCCAAAAGCTGATGCGAGCTCTTCGACCAGCTTGAAATTCTCCGCGGCTTTGAGGCCGCGTCCACCCGCCACGATGACTGGCGCTTCGGCGAGATCGAGTTTGCCACCGATGCCTTTTCGTGTCTCGATCACTTTCACACGTGCGGAAGCTGGATCAATCGCTGGCTGAACGGTTTCGACGCGGCCGGCTTTCGAACTCTGGGTCGGAGAAATCACGTTCGGCCGCATCGCGATAAGAGCGGGTGTATTGGTAATCGCGATGGTAGCGATGACCTTCCCGATGTTCATCGGGTGGCGCACGACAATCGAGTCACCTTCGATCTCGAAAGAAAGTACGTCTGTGACGAGGCTTACGCCGAGACGCGCTGCCACGCGCGGCGCGAGGTCGCGTCCTTGCGCAGTAGTGCTGAATACCGCAGCGCGATAGCCGGCGGACTTGATGCGATCAGCGGCGGTCGCTGCCGCGACTTCCGGACTGTAGTTGGCAAGTCCCGCGTGCTCGGCCACGATGACTACATCGGCGCCGTACTGTCCGATCTGCGCCGCCCTTGCCGAGATTCCCGGTGGGCCGAGCAGAAGCGCGTGCACTTCCCCAGTGCCGGACTTGTCGGCTAGCATCCTGGCTGCCGTGACAGCTTCGAGTCCAACTTTGCGCACGTCGGCGCCACGCGTTTCGACGAAAGCGAACACGTGCGCCATTAGAGGAGCTTCGCCTCGGTCTGAAGCAGCCTCACCAGCTCTGGAACCGCCGCCGAGCCCTCGCCGACAATTCGTCCGGCTTTGCGCTCCGCGGGCAGCTCGAGCTTCCGAACGTTGACCTGCTGCTGGGGAATCTGGGCGGACTTCACTTCCAGGGGTTTTTTCTTCGCAGCCATGATGCCCTTGAGTGATGGCAGGCGCGCAGCGTTGAGACCTTCATCGACTGTAAGGACCGCCGGCAGCGGAAACTCGACGATTTCCTGAGCGCCCTCGAGCTCGCGCTTCGCCGTGCCTTTGCCGCTCGCGATCTCGAGCGAAGAAATCGCCGTCACACACGGAAGGTCGAGTAGTTCCGCCGACATCGGACCGACTACTCCATTGGAAGAATCCGGCGACATCTTGCCGAAAAGAATCAGATCGTAGCCGCCGGTCTTCAGTTCCTCCGCGATTGCTTTTGCGATCGCGAGACCGTCGAACGGAATCTTGTCAGTTTTCAGCTGAATTCCGCGATCGGCGCCCATGCTCAGGGCTTTACGGATAGTCTCCTGTACTACATCGGGGCCGAGCGAGATCACCGTAACCTCGCTCCCAGGATTCTTATCCCTCAGCTGCAAGGCGGCTTCAACTGCCCACGCATCGAAATCATTGATGTCGAACTTCAAGCCGGCTTCGTCGACCGAAACGTTGTCCGCACCGATCCTGAAGCGGACGTCCATGTCGGGAACCCGCTTGATGCACACGGCAATCTTCACCGCGGAATCTCCATGTGAATGATTTCACATAAAGATACCAATACCCGGCCGCCGTTACGAAACAGGGCCCGGGTTAGAAGCATCACCCGGACCCTGAGTGCAGCCTCGGCGCTACCGTCGCGGCGATGACTGCGGCTCCGCTTCGACTGCAGCCGAAGCGAGAATAGAACCTCAACGTCAGAATGTCGTCAGGCCTCGTTCATCCGGGCGCAGCTTCTTATTCGAACGCGCTCAGTCCCGTTACTGCCTGACCCAGAATCAACGTATGAATGTCGTGCGTCCCCTCGTAGGTGTACACGCTCTCGAGGTTCTCCATGTGGCGCATCGACGAGTACTCGGCGAGGATGCCGTTGGCGCCGAGCAACCGGCGCGCCTCACGGGCGATATCGGTGGCGGCGCTGACGTTGTTCCGCTTGGCGAGTGACACCTGCTCTGGCCTGAAAGTACCGGCGTCCTTGAGCCTGCCGAGGTGCAGCGCCAGCAGCTGTCCTTTCACCAGCTCGGTGAGCATGTCGGCCAAACGTTGCTGTTGTAACTGGAATCCCGCGATCGGTTTTCCGAACATCACTCTGTTGCCGGCATAAGCGAGTGCTTCCTCGTAACAGGCGAGAGCAGCTCCCATTGCTCCCCAGGCGATGCCGTAGCGCGCCTGCGTGAGGCACATCAGAGGACTCTTGATGCCGCCCGTCTTGGGAAGGAGCGCCGTCGCGGGAACTCTCACATCCTGAAGCACCAGCTCGCTCGTATCCGAGGCGCGAAGCGACAGCTTGCCTTTTTGATCTTTGGCGGTGAAACCAGGAGCATCGGTTGGAACTATGAATCCGCGTATGGATTTATCGCTTGTGTCGTCGCCGGTCTTGGCCCAGATGATTGCGACTTGCGCAGTGGATCCGTTCGTGATCCACATTTTCGCGCCGTTGATAATCCAACTTCCATCTTTCCCGACCCGCGCCCGCGTGATCATCGCCGACGGGTTCGATCCATAGTCTGGCTCGGTGAGACCAAAGCATCCGATAACCTCACCGCTGGCCATTTTGGGGAGATATTCGCGCTTTTGCTCCTCACTACCGAACGCATAGATGGGATACATCACCAAAGCACCCTGCACCGAAGCGAACGAGCGCACTCCCGAGTCGCCGCGCTCCAGCTCGTGCATGATCAGTCCGTACGCAACGTTGTTGAGACCGGCGCAGCCGTACTCGTCGGGTAGGTTGGCGCCGAACATTCCGAGCTCCGCCATCTCCGGCACCAGGTGGCTCGGAAATCTTCCCTCTATGTAGCAATCGCCGATGATGGGTAAAACTTTTTCATCGACGAAGGCGCGGATCGTATCGCGGACGGCGCGCTCCTCTTCGGAGAGCACGCTGTCGAGATTATAGAAATCGGTCATGGGGGAAAGTTAACTGCAACGGAACGGGCGGGAGGCGCCACCTGTTAGGCTCGAGGCGTTGGGTCACTACGTCAGGACTTCACTCATGCCCTTCAGGGCACAGACGACTGCTTGTGCCATACGGCGAGCAGAAACGTCCCGACGTTCTGCCCTCTAGCCTCGCGCCCGCACCGCTGACGCCTCCCGCCCGTTCAGTTGCAGTTTAAGACCTTTAGTGTGCCTGGATGCCTATTGAACGCACTGGCCGTGGGGATCGGGCTTCGTCTTGTCAACGACCGGCCGGTGATCGAGGTTCGCGATTCTCGTAGCGAGGTCAGCGACGTACTGGGCCACCCGCGCCATCCGATCGTAATCGATGTACTGCGGCTCGTCGGTCACCTGGTGGTAATCGGCATGTCCGCCGGTCGTGAAGAAAATGATCGGGATGCCGTAGCGAGCGTACTCGTAATGATCGCTTCGGCAGTAGATGTTCGACGGATGGCCGTTCACATCCATTGCGTAGTCGAACGACAACGGATGCTTTTCGGACCGATTCACTGACTCCGCCAGATTGCCTAGCTCAGTCGAGAGCCGACGCGATCCGACCAATTGAACGTAGTCAGGATTCCCGTGGTACCTGACTCCTTCCTTCGTGATGCCCGTGTTATCCGTGGCGGATCCTCGGCCAACCATATCCATGTTGAGCTGAGCGACAATCGAGTCGCGGGGAACGGTCGGGTGATTGGTGTACCACTCCGATCCGTACAGACCGGCTTCCTCACCAACGTGCCAAACGAAGAGCAGTGATCTCTTCGGCTTCACTTTTTGCGCTGCGAAATACTGCGCGATCTCGAGCGCGGTGACGCTCCCGGAGCCATCATCATCGGCGCCGTTGTAAATGGAATCGGGCCGCGCCGATGCCCCGTTCGAGCGTTTTCTGATGTCCGCGATGAGAGCGTTGACCTGCGTCTGCTGCGCGGCGTCGAGCTGCGGTGGACGATCATCCGCGCCGCCGGTTCGGAAGAGATGATTGACCACGTAAATGGAATCGTGTGCCACCGGCCGCCTGCTCCACCCGATGTGATCGTTGTGCGCTCCGATCGCGACGTATTCGTCGCGCAGTTTCGGATCGCTGCCACGGATCACCGCCACGACGTTGCGCGCCGGATACTCGGTCGGAAACTCGTCGAAGCGCGGTGTCGATGCGACCGTGGCGCCGGTCGCGCCGACTTTTGCGCTGTCAATACTCGCACCGACCAGGGCCTTGGCCACCGCCTTACTCACGTAGAGGAACGATGGCAGCTCCGGATCGCGCTCGCCCTTGAGGAGCTGATTCGGCTGACGGAAGATCTGAATCATCTGCGCCGACATCATCTCCAGGCTCGCCACTGCAATACCGGCGGCACTGGCAAATTGCCGAGTGATGATTCCACGGTTGACACCGCCGCCTGAATTCGGAGTGACCCCATTGGGGTTTACTCTCAGTACTATGAGCTTTCCGGCAGCGGCCGCAGGGTCGATGAGCGATGCAGAATCGCCCCAGGTCCCGCCAAAAATCGCCTGGACTCCGTCGAGACTGCGAGCGCCCGATCCCTGATCCCGAGGCACGTAATCCGTCCAGGGGTTGAACGTAGTCGACCCGACCACGAGCTTGGTGGCCGGATCGAATTTGCGATCCACCACACCAACAGATTGGAAGTACGTACCGTCGTCACCCATCGGAATCAGACCCAACTGCTTTACTTCATTCGCGATGTACTCGACCGCCTTGACGTTCCCGGCTGTCGCGAGCAAGCGACCCTGCATTGAATCGTCGGCGAAGATGTACAGTCTGGTTTTGAGGTCCTCGGGTGTGATCGTGGCGGTGGTCGGCGTTGGCGTGTGCGTGCGACCGCGCATCAGCACGTCCCAGCTGGGTGGCGCTACGGCGTCGCGTGGAGTGGTCGCAGCCTGTTGAGCGCCGGCTGCGCTGGCGACTACAACCGCTCCGCACAAAACTGTTGACCTCAAAGAGATGATTCGCATGTGTTGGGAAAAAGAGATGTGCCGGGTGCGGTATCGGCCGCGCGTTTGAGTAGCGCGATCTGACCCTCGTGATAGGTATGATGTTGCAGCAGCCCACGAATCAGCGTTCCGACCGTGAGACCGGTGCCTAGCGTCGGATCGCGCTGATCTCCGATCCAGCGAAGGAGGTCGTCGGGCTTCAGCGCATCGACTGCGCGCTCCAGTTCCTGCTGAGCGGTGGCGAGATCGTCCTGGGTAGAACGCCAGGAAGCTTCACCGCCACCGGATTTGGGAGCTGGCCAGTCCTCGGGCGGAGGTTTTGGATTCGCGCCGCAAACTCGCGATGCGACCTCTCGCGTCCACGCTGTCATGTGAAGCACGATCTCCCAGATCGTGTGGCCGCGGGGGATGCTTCTCAGCGCCGCGGTATCGGCGTCAACACCCTTGAGCACGTCGGTTATCGACGGGCCGTGCCAGGGATCACCATCGTAGACTTTTCGCAGATCTTCGCGCAGCGCATCGAAATCCGATTTGGGACGAGCCATTATTTTTTTCTCGCCGAGTCGACTCGGGGCACTCGTTGAACCAAAGGTCACGCCTGCTCGCCGCGCATGCTTACGATCACTTCTCTCAAAAGCTGGACCGCGCGACTGAGCTCCGCCAGCTCCTTTCCCTCGAGCTTAGCTACTGCGCTCGCGAGTCTTTCCACGCGACGGGCGCGTCCGGCAGTTAGCACCCTACGACCCTTTGGTGTCGCTTCGATGTGCGTCAGCCTTTTGTCCCGCGGATCATCTTTCCGTTCTACCAGCCCGTCCTTTTCGAGTCCGGTGACTATCCGCGTCATCGTCGGCGGCTTTACCTGTTCGGCGCGCGCGAGCTCACCAAGCGTCAGCGGACCGCCAAATACTACGACCGAGAGCGCTGAGAGGCGCGGCGCGGAAAGGCCGCTCGCGTCGTCCTCCTTCCGCAGCTGCCGCAATAAATGGATGGCAGCGGAGTGGAGCTGGTCGGCGAGGGAGTGAAGCTGTGCAGCTGCAGCCGAAGTTCTCGGGTAAATTCCTCCGCCGCGAGTTGTCCTGGTCGCCATCCTCAGGCTTCGGGAACGTCGCTCATCAAGCTCACCGTGTTTCCCTGTCCGTCGGACACCGCGGCAATCCAGATCTCTCGGCCATTCATCCGTGCTATGATGTGCGGCTCTTCGAGACTCGTCGCCCCGCAAGATTTGATCGTCTCGTGTGCTTTTTTGATGTCGCTCACGTCGTAGAAGAGCACAGGGTGCTGCTGGTCTCCGTCCTCACCCTGGGCTTCCGGCCCGGCGAGCATCAAACGCACACCACCGCAATCGAAGAACGAAAGGGCTGGCGGTGCGTCGAACAGATGTCGCAATCCAAGCGTATCGCGATAGAACGATTTCGCCTCTTCGACTGAATTGACGGGGATCGCGATCTGCTTGATGCGGTCGAGCGTGACCGTTGCGGTGCCGGGCATGAGGAGCTCCTGAGATCGTTAGCTAAGCTAACGATACCTTAATCGTTCTTTTGGCGCAAGAGTCTGGCGGCGGCGTCGGGCTCACGTCGCGATCCCGACGCCGAATCCATTAGTCGGGGGGCGCTTCCGCTTTCTTACCCCTGGACCTTAACTCCTTCTCAACCATTTCGCCGAGGTCGTGCAGCGTCTCGCGGTCATCATCGCTGAACTCACGAGGCTGCTTGTCCATGACGCAGAGCGTCCCGACATTGTGCCCCCCCGGCCCTCTCACGGGCTGCGCCGCGTAGAAGCGGATGTGCGGCTCTTCGAGCACCAGGGGGTTCTGCGCGAACCTCGGATCGAGCGCAGCGTCCTCAACGACGAAGACTTCGGTGCCCGTTATCGCGTGGCCGCAGAACGAGAGATTGCGCGCGCTGTCGCCGATGGGAAGCCCCTGCTTCGATTTGAACCACTGGCGCTCTCCCTCGACGAATGACACGCCGGCGAACGGGGCGCTGAATACTCTTTGCGCCATCCGGCTGATCTTGTCGAAGCGCTCCTCCGGTTCCGAATCGACAGCGGTGCTCAAACGAAACTCAACCAGGCGCTCCGCTTCATCCTGCGGGATGAGTGGCCGCATCACTTCTGCGGTTTCGGACCAGAGCCCGCGACTCCTCATCACGGTGGTTACCCGGGCGCGGAATCGCCCGGCGTCGATCGGCTCGTGCAGCACGTCGTCGACCCCCTGAGACAGAAGGTCGTTGGTCTCACTCTCGGAGCCAGCCGGCGCCACGACGATGATCGGTATGTCTACCAGTCCCACCACTGTCCGTGCCGCGTGCACAACCTGTCGGCCATCGAGAATAGGGAGCTTGAGACCGACAACCAATGCGTCGGGCGGATCCTGCGCCAGAATACCGAGTGCCGCGGCACCATCGTTGGCGATCTGCACGGCGAACCGCGCTTCGACCAGGATGTCGTTGAACCGCACGCGATCGGCCTTGTCACCGACAGCGAGAAGTACTCGCGGCGGCTTCGCCACGCCATCGGCATCGAGATCGGGAACGAATTCAGCGTTCACTCGCGGCGTGGCACCACGTGGTGTCCTGCGCCGTTCGAACTCGGTGTACGGAATGACCTCTTCCGCCGTGGTGTCCCCTTCGGCGATGTGCCAGAGCGCGTCATTATCGAACGTGTAAAGAGCGCCCGTCCGCAACGCGTGACCCCGGATCTCGTCAGCTGTTTTCCCTGTCGTGATCATCGCACGCAGCTCCGGCGTGATCTCGAGAAACTCGATCAGCGGCAAACGGCCCGTATAACCGGTGAAGCCACATTCTGCACAACCGGTAGCCTTGACGTGTCTCGCCGTTCCGAACAGTCGCTGCTGCGCGGTTCGGACCATCGGGTGTAGCTCCTCGATGGGGGCCTCGAAGCGACAGTGAGGACAGATTTTGCGCACCAGGCGCTGCGCCGTGACACCGATCAAACCGGCAGCAACACGGAAAGGCTCGACACCAATATTGGAGAGACGGGGAATCGCTCCGATCGCGTCGTTGGTGTGAAGCGTAGAGAGAACGAGGTGTCCGGTCATCGCCGCCTGAAACGCGATCGTAGCCGTCTCCTGGTCGCGGATTTCTCCTACGAGCAGAACGTCGGGGTCCTGACGCAGCACGGAGCGCAGCACGCCGGCGAATGTGAGTCCCTGCTTCTCGTTCACCTGCACCTGATTGACGCCGCTCAGGCGATACTCGACTGGGTCTTCGACCGTGACGATGTTGACCGCTTCACCACGGCGAGTATTGAGAGCGGCGTAGAGCGTCGTGGTCTTTCCCGACCCGGTGGGACCAGTCACGAGCAGAATTCCCTGCTCGCGCATGAGAAGCGCTTTGAATCTTTCCAGTACTTCGGGCATGAAGCCGAGCGTGCCCATCGAGACCTGGACGGACTTCTCGTTGAGCAGACGCATCACGACTTTTTCGCCGACGCGCGTCGGAAGCACTGAAACACGGAGTGCGACTTCCTCTCCGTTTACACGCACCTTCGCGCGGCCGTCTTGCGGGCGGAACCGCTCGGCAACGTCCAGGTCCGACATGATCTTGATGCGGGAAACAACGGGCCCAACACCGATGAAGCGCGGCAGGACCATGATGTTCTTGAGCAAGCCGTCGATGCGGAACCTCACGAGCGTGGATGCCTCATCGTGCTCGATATGGATGTCCGAAGCGCGGAGCTTGATGGCGTTGCCGATGATCGCGTCGACGAGCTTGATGACCGGCGCGTGGACGCGAGCCATCGCTGCTTCGTCCTCCTGCTGTTCCTTGATCTGCTCGACGCCGACGGCCTGATCGAGCTTCTCGATGAGACCGTAGATCATTGCGTCGGGGCGGAGGGTCTCCGAGACCAATCTGTCCAGCTGCCCGGGCGGACAAAAAAGCGGCGTGACTTCGCGGCTCGTTGCCCAGCTCACCCTCTGAATCGCTTCCTGGTCGAGCGGATTCGCCATCGCCAGATGGACCATTCGGCTATCGACTTTTACGGGTAGAACGTTGTGCTCCCGACAAAGCTTTTCGGGAAGGATTTGCATCGCGTTCTTGTCGATGGCTCCGGGAGTGAGGTCGACGTAATCGATGCGGAAGGCGTCCTTGACAACCTCGGCGATCTCCCTGAACGAGAGGACGTCGCCATCGATAAGTGCCTGTGCGATGTATGGTTTTTCCTGGAAGCGCCACCGCTTGATCAGTTCCGGCGTGACTCCGGGCATGGTCCCAACTAGCGAGACCAGCCACTCGTCCTTGAAGCGGAATTTTCGCTCGTTG
>DASWCI010000158.1:0-3804 GCA_036390195.1 Gemmatimonadaceae bacterium | reverse complement strand
GCGCTTCTTGCGATCGGGAGAGTTCGACCCGACTCCCGTCATCACGCACCGATTTCCGCTCTCGGAAGCCGACGCGGCGATTGCCGCAATCAAATCGGGCGAGGCGGGCAAGGTAATCTTCGAAGTCGCCTGAGAAAACTTTCGCATCACACTGAGGATGTCGTGGCGCTGAACAAGAACTTCGATTCCGAGCTCAAGACCGGCATCGAGAAGCTCAAAGAGGAGCGCGTCTACAAACGACTCAACTATCTCGCGTCGCCGCAGGACGCGAGGGTTCAGATGGAGGGACGCGGCGAAGTCCTGATCCTTTCGTCCAACAATTATCTCGGGCTGTGCAACGATCCGGCCGTGATTGCGGCGGGAATGGATGGCTTGAAGAAATTCGGCGCCGGAACAGGGAGTGTCCGATTCATCTGCGGTACCTTCACTGTGCACCGGGAGCTCGAGCAGGCAATTGCCGATCTCGTTGGGACCGAGGCGTCACTCAGCTACGTATCGGCATGGAATGCGAATGAGGGACTGACAGCAACTATCGTGGAGCAGAATGACTTCGTCGTGTCGGACGCCCTGAACCACGCGTCGATCATCGACTCGATCAGGCTCGCGAAAGCGATCACGAAGTGCACGACCGCGGTGTATCAGCATTCCGATCTCGACGATCTGAGGTCGAAGCTCGAATCCGCGAAGAGTGCGCGGCGGCGGATCATCTGGACTGACGGCGTGTTCTCGATGGAGGGCAGCATTGCTAAACTTCCCGAGATTCTGCAGCTGGCCCGGGATTACAACGCGACCGTAGCGGTTGACGACTCGCACGGAACCGGAGTCCTCGGCGCAACTGGCCGTGGCACTGCTGAACACTTCAACGTGCTCGGCGAAGTCGACATCATCACCTCGACACTCGGCAAGGCGCTCGGCGGTGCAGCGGGCGGATTCGTGGCCGGGCCGGCTTCTCTGTGCGACATGCTCACCCAGAGATCGCGTCCGCAGCTGTTCTCCAACGCACTTCCGCCCACTGTGGCGGCGAGTGCGCTCGGGGCAATCAGGCAGCTGGAGCACCATCCGGAGCTAGTGAAGAAGCTGCGCGACAACACCCGCTACTTCCGGGAAGCTGTCAGCGAGGCCGGGTTCAAACCTCTTCCGGGAGAGACCCCAATCGTCCCCATAATCGTAGGGGAGACCGCCACTGCCATCAGAATGAGTGACATGTTGCTGGACGAAGGCGTCTTTGTGACAGGGTTCGGCTTTCCGGTCGTGCCCCAGGGGCAGGCGCGGGTGCGTTGTCAGCTCAGCGCTGCTCACTCACGCGACGATCTGGACAAGGCCATCGCGGCCTTCAAGACCGTCGGGACAAAGCTAGGCATAATCTAGGGGACGCGTAAATGCAGAAGCTCAGAGCAGTCGCCGTGGCAGTGATCGCCACGTTCGTCGTGACCGCCGGCGCCAGCGCGCAGGAGATGCGGAATTTCGACAACTCCTGGTTCTGGGGATTCAAGTCCGGAATCAACACCTTCACGGCGCCGGGCCGCGGCAACACGTCGACGGTTGACATGGGTGTCGACTGGCTGATCACGCGGACGAAGGGCGGCCTTTATGTATCAGGCAATCAATCGATCTTCGAGCGCGACATCTCGGTATTCGACAATGGAGCTGCGACGAACAGGACGGTCCGCGTCAACGACCTTCGCCGAATCACTGTCGCTGGCGTCGCGTTTCCCAAACACTTTGGCGGAATCACACCGTACGCGGGTCTGGGTTACACGATCGTAATACTTGGCGACGCTCGCGTCTTCGTAGACAGCACCACTTCGTTTCCCAGTAATGCATTCCTGGACGAGGTTGAATCCCATCGCAGTCGTAGCGCGGTGGTGGGGATGGGAGGCGTCCAAATTCAGACAATGCGGTTTGCGATCTTCGCGCAGGAGACGCTGGTGCCGAGCAATCCCAGCTTTCTCTTCTCGAGCGTTCTCTCGTTCTTCGAGTTCGGCCTTCGCTGGAACTTTGGTAGCTCCATCGAACGGGAATAGCAGCTCTTGGCGCACCCTTTCAATGGATGACGGCCCCGAAAGGGGCCGTTTTTTTTGAGGGCTCCGTAGTCAAGATCCGGACCCGAGCCGGCATCCGTAAAACCGAAGCGGGGAGCGTGCAGCGTTCACAGTTTTTAGCTCGGAGCTTTTCCGGCGAGTAAGAAAGCTCCTAGCTAGGCAGCTGAGCTGCTCTCAGCTCCCCGCTTCAGTTTTGTAGGTGCGTAGCGTTTCGCGATCCTTACGCCGAGACTTTTCCGCGCGACACGAATCGATTCCCGCGAACGATCCAACGAAGCGGCCAGTCCGCCGACTTGGTGATCCCGATTCTCGCCGTGACTTCGATTTGGTTATCGGCAACGGGCTCGCCTTCGCGAATTACGATCGGACGCCGTTGAAGACTCTTGCCGCTCATCGAGCCGGTGACGCCGAGTGCCGTGCAGAGTTTGCCCGGGCCGTTCGTCAGATCGAGAGTGTTCCCGATGCGCGGGCGGCGCTTGTGCATCAGCGCGAGTCCATCGAGTGGCTCCAGGGCGCGGACGAGCACCGCACTCGGCAATCCTTCCGACCGCGTCACCGCGTTGAAGCACCAGTACATCCCGTAGATGAAGTAGACGTACGAGATTCCCGGGGGTCCGTAGAGATGCTCCGTTCGCGCGGTACGTCCGACAGCGGCGTGACAGGCCAGATCATGCTCGCCGAGGTAGGCTTCCGTCTCGACGATTATTCCGCTCGCGGTACCGGCGTCGGTTTCGCACTCGAGGACGGTGCCCAGCATCCCACGCGCTACGACCTCCGTCTCGCGCTCGTAGAACGCGCGCGGCAGAACGCGGCCGCGCCTGAATTCCAGGCGCGGCCGCGAGCCAAGGATGCTACTCGCTGCTGGTTTTGCTGCGGCTCTTGCGAGCGGCACGCCGAGGTGCGGGCTTTTCGCTTTCTTCGTCCGATGCCGCGGCCGACTTGCGCGCGCGGCGCGGCTTGCCCCCACCTTCCTCGCTCGACGCGCGCTTCCGTCCGGTGGGGCGAGGTTTCAGATCGCTGTCGGAGAGCGCGTCCTCGCCAGTAAGAGGAAGGTCAGGAATGGACTCCGTCGTTACGGCTTCCGGCGCGGGTCGCGATGTCTCGACGACACCGACGGAAAGCAGATCCGGGGGCAAAATACCAACGCGTGCACCGATCGGCCCGCGTCCACGCCCGCGAGCAAGTCCGCCGCTACGAGCACCCATGCCGATCGGAGCGGACGGCGTCGCTGGCGCAATAGCTTTAGGAGGTTCGATCGCCGCGAGCTGGTCGCCGACTGGAGTCGCCGGTGCGGCGGGGGAGACTTCATAATCGGCGCCTCGCCGACGGAGATCGATGAGATCGGCATCGTGAGCGTCCTGCAGAATGCGCGTGAAGTTGCGGTCGCTCAGGCTCTCGCTGTCGCGTCCGAGCAGCTCGCGCGCAATAATGCGAGCCTGGCTGGCGCGAATCGGTGCGCCTCCATTCGAGCTGACAGCGCGACGAACGAGGTCAAACGCTTCTTCGCGCCGAAGGCGGAGGCCGCTGGAACCGATCTCGTCACCAGCCGCCGGTTTTGTCTCGGCGCGAGGCGGCGCCGTCTGCGCAGCAGACTCTGGTTCTGTCCGCACGGCCTGCGGTGCCGGGCGCTGACCGCGTCCTTCACGATCGCGACCTCTCCCGCCTCTGCGTCCGCGACGCGAACGCTCGGCAGACTCGGTTTCATCGGCTGCCGCAACACGCGGAGCGTGCGACTCTGTCGGCTCCTGTCCGGCGGGAAGTC
>DASWCI010000157.1:0-2348 GCA_036390195.1 Gemmatimonadaceae bacterium | reverse complement strand
GGAAATATCCGCAGCGAGACTTTCCGGGCATTTACGGAGACCGAGTTCCGAAAGATCGCCGCATCGCTCCCGTAACCCGTTTTATTCGGTGGCGGTAATCAGCACCGATGCATCGCCTCGTTGTTACCATCGATCAATGCGGAATGGAGAGAGATCGAATCGTGTCTTGCCGGTCGCAAGGAGATCGGCCTGCAACTCTCCGATCGCGCTTCCGAATTTGAAGCCGTGACCCGAGCACGGACTCGAGATCAGCACACGTGGGTAACGCGGATGGAAGTCGATGATGAAATCGTGATCTGGCGTGTTGGTGAACAAGCACACGCCGGTTTCGCGTACGGGAGCTTCCGCCAACTCCGGTAATACCGGGCGGAGCGCCGCGCGTAGGGGCTCAATCTCGTCGGCATTTACCGCGCGCTCAATGTTCTCGGGTAACGAATACGTCTTGCCGGAGTGCATTATCGACGCCTTCACTCCGCGAGGCAGTCGAGGGAAGCCGTAGCAGATGTGACCAGGTTTGTACTCGTAGGCGTAGATGGGAAAACGATTTGCTTCGTAAAATCCCGTCGAGCCTTCGGGTTCGAACCAGAACACCGATTGACGCTCGACAGCGACCGGCAGCCGAGCATCTCGCACCAAGCCGTTGGTCCATGCCCCTGCAGCGAGCACCAGGCGATCGCCGCTGTAGGTCTCAGTGCGAGTGCGTATTGTCACCGCCTCGTCTGCGGCGCTCCATTCCACTACGGGTTCATTGAATCGAGTGTCAGCACCTGCGTCCCGCGCCGCATCCAGATGCGCGGCATTGCACGCTTCCGGATCGAGGTAACCCGCGCGTGGATCCAGTACCGCAACGAGGTTCGGCTCGAGCTCAAACGCGGGGAATCGCTCGTGAACTTGTGCAGGAGTCAGAACTTCGTGCGGAAGATTGTGCTCACGCGCGCTACGCAACGTGCCCGACACGACCATTCCGCCAGGCGGTCCAATCATGAGGCCGCCAGTGATCTTCATCAGGGATTTTCCGCTACTCTTCTCCAGCTCACGCCAAAGCTCGTGGGCTCGCTGGACCAGGGGGACATAGAGAGGATGCTCGAAGTACGTCTCCCGGATGATGCGACTGTCGCCGTGCGAGGAGCCGAGCGTGTGTCCTTGGTTATACTGCTCCAGCCCGAGAACGCGCAGGCCGCGGCGCGCAAGGTGAAAAAGCGTTGCGCTCCCCATTGCGCCGAGTCCGACTACAACGGCGTCATAGCCGCGGGTCCTATTCATAATTCTTGTGGTTTTATTAGGCTCATGGAAACCAGCGCGCGGTCACAACGTAAGTATGCAATGGAAAATGCTGACAACTTCTTGCCGAGATCGCCATGGATCCTGACGTCGCAAACTTTGCCGTAGTCGCGGCGATCATCATAGGAATGGCTGCATCTCTCGCCGCCATTACCAGGTGGTTCGTTCGTGGAGTACAGAAACAATCCGCGCCGCGCGGGCTGCCGAACCTGCTGCAGTTCGAGCAGCGCTTCGACCAGTTGCAACAGTCGGTGGATGCGATCGCGGTCGAGGTGGAGCGAATTGCCGAGGCCCAACGGTTTTCCGCCAAGTTGCTCGCGGAGCAAGGCGAGGCGCACCGATTGCCTCGCTGATCGACGGTGTACACGGCGAATGATCCTAGTCTCGCACGAACAATGCGGGTGAGATCGCGGTGAAAAACCACGGGAGAATTTGACCAATGCCTTGTATCATGACTCTGCTGGCTCTCGCCGCACCGCGATTAGTGGTCGCGGTCCTCTGGTTCTTCACCCACTGGTTCCGCGGAGTTTTCGACAATATCCTCTGGCCGATCATCGGCTTCGTCTTTCTGCCGACGACGCTGCTCTGGTATTCCGCCGTGCACAACTGGTTCGGCGGCCACTGGACGTTTTGGCCGGTCGTTGGTCTTGTCCTCGCGCTCATGATCGACCTTGGTCCTGTCAGCGGGCGGCGGGTGCCAACCAGGCGCTGATAAATCGGGCGTCCATCGGCGAGGTCGAAAATGAAACACGGGAAGAACAACCTCATTGGCCAAGCAGACCGCCACGGGCTTCTACTCGCAGTCGTCATGGCCCTGGCGGTAATCGGATGCGCAAAACAGGAAGGAACGGCCACTAGCGAGTCCGCTGCCGCCAGCAGCACGCAGACGGCGAGCGCCACCAAGTGCGCATCAGACAATGGCGGCATTACTCTGCCCAACGGATTTTGCGCAACCGTGTTCGCGGACACGATCGGGCACGCCAGACACATCGTCGTCAGCTCGAACGGCGACGTGTACGTCAACACCTGGAGCGGCCGCTATTATCAGGGCCCAACGCACCCGGGCA
>DASWCI010000156.1:0-9553 GCA_036390195.1 Gemmatimonadaceae bacterium | reverse complement strand
CACTGCGTCGCCAGCGAGCGCGCAGCGAAGAAGAGCACCACTGCGGCAAAAACCCACTGCGCGAGCTTGAAGAGGTTACGACGTCCTAGCGCCAAGAACCTGTCGGTATATCTCTGCGTACCGGCGCGCGGCGGATTCCGGCGCAAATGCAGAGAGTGCGTAGAGTCGCCCTGCCCTGCCGAGCTGGATTCCCCGGCCATCGCGGCCGAGCAAATCATCGAGTGTGTTGGCGAGCGCCGTCCTGTCACCCGGCTGTACGAGCAGTCCCGTCTTCTCGTGCCGGATCACGTCGCGAAGCCCGCCCGAATCGAATGCGACTACCGGTGTCTCGCAAAGGAGCGCCTCGACGGCGACGAGTCCGAGTCCCTCATCCATCGATGGCAGCACGATCGCGGCGGCCCGCTGATAGACTTCCGGAAGCTTCGACTGCGAAAGCTGTCCATGCCAGCGGATACGTGAAGCAACCCCGAGTTGTTGTGCGAGCTGTTCGAGTGACTGCCGATTCGGACCGTCACCCACGATGTCGAGCAGCGCCGGTGTCTTCATCGCTGACATCGCGTATAAGAGGTGCTCTACTCCCTTTTGTTGGGTCAATCGACCCACGTAAAGGAGGCGACTGGTGTCGCGCGCCGACCCCGGTCGCGGCTCGAAAAGATCGGTGGCCACGGGCATCGGCGCGACCATTGGGTGAATGCCGGGAGCGAGGGCTTCAGTCTCCTCCTTGAGCCAGCGCGAGACCGTTGTCACCGCCGCCGAATGCTTTAATACGTGTCCGAAGAGCGGCTTGGCAACACCGACTTTTCGGGCGAGGCGAACGTCGGTGCCGTGAAGTGTGGTGACGAGCGGAATGTGGGCCAGGCCACCAACCCATGTTCCTACCACTCCGTTTGGAAACCACCAGTGCGCATGAACCACCTGCGGCTCGAATGCGCGCCGCGCTCGAACCGCATGCACGAAATCGGAGCCCAGAAAACTTACCAATGCGAGCTTCGCGGTCCATGAGGACGCGACGTCGCCGGCCATATTACCAGTGTAAGCGAGTTTCTCGTAGCGACGCGGTGCGTATCTGAATCGCTCGACGGCAACGCCCTCGATGTCCTCTGTGGCCGCCAGGCCCGGAGCAGCAGGTGCCACGACGCGAACGTTTACCCCTTCTCCGCGAAGTGCGACGGCGAGACGCAGGATAAACGAGCCGGCGGCGTCTCCTTCCGTTCGCGGGAACGAGTGCGTGAGGAACAGAACGTTCATTTTCTCAGATATTTTCCGTCGCGTCGCGTTCCCGCGCTAAGTCTTCGATGCGCGCGCGCAGCTGGCTCAGCTCCGCGCGCTGAGCGGCGATCATCTCTCCAAGGAGTCCAGTTGCGAACAGCACGCTCCCTACTGTCACGCAGGTCTCGACGAGATTCACCAGTGGGCGGAATCCAACGCCCCCAATCACACGCCACAGAATGGCGACGATTCCGACAATGACTCCAACGACGAACAAAACCGCGCCCAGCACTCCAAACAGGAGAAGTGGTTTTCGCGCAAAGCGGAGCTCGAACCAGACCGCGAGCATGTCCAATACGCCGACGGGAATACGCCCGATTCCAAACTTCGACTGTCCAGCGTTTCGCGGATAAAGGGGCACGGGAACCTCCGATACGGAAAATCCATCAGCTGCCGCCATCACGACCATGTAGCGATGCCAATCGGGCCGGTTCGGCAATGCGTCCATCACCTCCCGCCGATACGCCTTGACCGAGTTGAGATCGCGGACAGTTATCTTGAAGAGCGAACGACTCAGTTTGTTGTAAATGCCGGAGACAAACGCCTTCTCGTACTTCCCTTCCTTATAGCCGGTTACGATGTCGGCCTCGCCGGACACGATTGGCGCCACGAGCCGCGGAATATCTTCTGGCTTGTACTGAAGATCGGCGGGATAAAACACCAGAATGCCGCCGCGCGAATGCAGATAGCCGGTCCGCAGTGCATCCGCGATGCCGCGTCGAATGCCGTGTCTCACCGGACGGAGAAACGGATAGTTCGACGCGAGCTGCTGCAGGACGTTCCACGAATCGTCGACCGACCCGTCGTCGATGACGATCACCTCGTACCGCTGTGGCGCAGAAGCGAACGCAGCACGTGCTTGTTCCATGAAAAGCGGAAGATTCTCCGCCTCATCTTTGGCGGGTACGAGAATGCTCACATCGGGCCGGTTCGATACAGGCTGAAGCGGTGGGCCGCTACTGAAGCGCTGCGCCGCGTCAGCCTGCGGGACCGAGGTCATACGCGCTTACGCATCCGGGCTGAGAGCACACCGAGCTGATCGCGATACTTGGCGACGGTGCGGCGCGCGATCTGGACACCGCTCTCGCGAAGAATGTTGACGATCGCCTGGTCCGTGAGCGGGTGCTTGGGGTCCTCTTCCTGAACGAGTTTTTGAAGCTGGGCCTTGATGCCGCGAGCGGAGACATCTTCGCCGTCGGAGGTGGCGAGACCGGAGGAGAAGAAAAACTTCAGCGGCAGAACGCCGCGCGGCGTCTGGACGAATTTCTCATTCGTCACTCTGCTGACCGTCGACTCGTGCATGTTGATCACTTCCGCGACTTCACGGAGCGTCAGCGGCTTCAGGTACTGGATTCCCTTCTCAAAAAATTCCCGCTGCCGCTCCACGATATAGTTCATAACCTTGAGCATCGTTTGTCGACGCTGCTCGATGGCCTGGATCATCCAGTTCGCGGAATTCAACTTGTTCGAGATGAACTCCTTGTTCTCGCCGTCGAACTTTTTCTTGTCGCGCGCGATCTCCTGGTAAGCGCGGCTCAACTTGAGGCGTGGAAGGTTGGCGTCGTTGAGGAAGACATGGTACCGGTCGTCGATCTTCTCGACGATCAGGTCGGGGATGATGTAGTTATCGTCGCGGGAGCCGAACTGCAGTCCCGGCTTGGGATCGAGCTTGGCGATTTCGTCAGCGGCTTTCTGGACGTCGGTGGCGCTGATGCCGAAGCGCTTCGAGATCTCGCTCCATCGGTGGTTGATCAACTCCTCGAAACAGTCACGGACCAGCCGGTACGGAACTGACTGTTCCAGCCCAGATTCGCGCAGTTGCAACAGCAGGCATTCACGCAGATTCTGGGCGCCTACTCCAGGCGGATCCAGGTTCTGGATGGTTGCCAACATTTTCTGGCCTTCCTCCATCGTGTACAGCGGAAGGTCTTCGGTGTTGCGTCCAGCCTCCTCTGCCGTCTTCCTCACCACGTCGTTGAGTGCGCGGACGATATCCTCAACTCCGGAGGCGAGATAGCCGTCATCGTTGATGTTTCCTATGAACTCGTCGGCGAGGAGCATTTGCCGCGGAGAGAGCTCGAGCAGACTCACCTGATCGCGGAGGTGATCGCTGAGATCTCGCGTGGCGACGGTGACCGGCTCGAAGTACTCGCGCTCCTCGTGTTCTTCGCGGCGGCCGCCGGCAGTGTCGAAGCCATCGAGCAGGATCTCCTCCCAGTCGATCTCTCCCGCCCGCTCGTCTTCAGCTTGTGCCTGCGCCTGCTCCTCGACCTCCGTCTCCTGCTCCTCTTCCTCTTCTTCCTCCGCCTCAACGAGATCGAGGAACGGGTTGTTGAGAAGCTCCTGTTTGAGATGCTGCTGCAGGTCCAGCAGCGGCATGTAGAGAAGGTCCATCGCCTGATAAAGGCGCGGATTTATCTTGAGCTCCTGGCGGAGCTGTGTTGATTGACTGAGGCCGGGCTTCACGGGCTCGTCACCTCGCCCTTGTCGCGTGAGACACGCTCGCGCAGCCGCGCAGTAAGTGTCGGACCAAGATAGATATCAGCCACCTTGTCATCGAAAACGAGGTCCCGGACCGTTCCAGAAACCTCTACCTGTCCATCGTACATAATGTATGCGCGGTCAACGATGTCGAGCGTCTGTTCGACGTTGTGGTCGCTGATCAGCACCCCGATCCCCCGGTGGCGCAGGCCAGCGACGATTGTCTGGATGTCGTGAACTGCTATGGGATCCACCCCGGCGAACGGCTCGTCGAGCATCATGAATTTGGGATCCGTGACGAGCGCCCGCGTGATCTCGAGGCGGCGGCGCTCGCCGCCGGAGAGTGCGTACGCTTTGCTCTTCCGCAGCCGCTTGATACTCAGCTCGTCGAGGAGCTTCTCGAGTCGCTCTGAGCGCTCGGCAGACGACAGCGGAAGTGTCTCGAGGATCGCAAGAATGTTGTCTTCGACCGACAGCTTGCGAAAGATCGAAGGTTCCTGCGAAAGATAACCAATTCCGCGGCGCGCCCGTTCGTACATAGGCAACTTGGTGATGTCTACTCCGTCGAGGAAAATTCTGCCCGAGACCGGGGGGACAAGTCCGACAATCATGTAGAACGTGGTCGTCTTCCCCGCGCCATTCGGACCGAGGAGCCCGACTATCTCACCCTGCTGGAGGTGGAGGGCGACGTCGTTCACCACTTTTCGGCCGCGATAAATCTTCGTTAGCCCCTCGGCATCGAGGACGCTGCCACTGACGACGACGGGTCGGGGTGGGGTCGACAGCGTAAGGCGCGAATGTTCGCCAGTCTCGCGCATCACCTCCGCGAACTCGGCGCGATGGGGCACGATGTCTCTCCACAGCAACGGAGAAACGCGCACGGTGGCCGCGTCGCGCTCGAGATCTCCGTCGAGTGGAGCTATCACCCCGCGCTCGGCGAGGCGCGGCAAAATGGAAGTGGTGAGATAACCGCGAACCTCGTCCTGGCCCAGTCGTCCCGCCTCTCGCTCGGCGTTCACGCCCTTGACCCGCAAAACCCGCAGATAATCGTCCCGATAATTCGCGGCGACGTCCCGAACCCTGGCCACGCCGTTATCGTCTGCCGCCCGCACGATGGCGTGCAGTGCGAAGCCGTCCAGCTGGTCATTCTGCGAGGCCCCGCCGATCAACGCGCGTACACTCTCGGGGAGCCGATCGTCGCTGCTCATCGTCGGATTACGGGAGGCTTTACTGGCGGGAGTGGCTTCGCCTGGGTGGGCTTCGCCTGGGTGGGCGTCGCGGCGGGTTTGCCCGCAGTCGACGCGGCAGCCGGCTCGATCAAAACCCCGGTCGCTTTGTCCGTCACCGTGACAGTGGCGACTTTTCGATCCTCGAAAATGATGTCGATGATCCTACCTCTGACGTAGTTGACGGTGGGCTCCGTTGCCGGACCCTTTGAACTCTTCATCTGATAGAAGGAGCTAGCGCGCCCCTCGGCAGTGATTTCTCTGATTCTGGGTTTGCTCGAGGTGTCACCGGCGAGCAGCGAATCGAAGTGCGCGACAATCGTGTCGCCCCTCATCCAGTCTCGCTGCTTGGAAACTACTCCCGAATCGGGATTGCTTTCGGCGTAGGCGTTACGCAATGCGCGGACCTCGCGGATGCGCTGGCCCGGCATTATCGCATCAATGGAGTCAGCAATGATTTCGCGCTCCGGAGAGACGGCGTGCGCGCGCATCTTTCCCCACGCCATCGCTCGATGGAGCTGGTTGCTCTGCACCCTGAGATCGATTGAGTCTGCCACGAGCTCGAGGTCCTGACTGAGTGCGTGTCCGGTGGGCGTTGCCACGACGCGCTCGACCTGACGGTTACGGGAGTAAACGTCGATCACTCCTCCCGTCAGCGTGAAGCTACGGTTCCCGGAACCCTTTACTGATGGTTCACGCATCAGACGCGCGAAGTCGTGCGCGCTGTCAAGAAAAGCTGAATCGCCAGTAGCGATCATATCGGGACGTGTTATCTCGACGCTTCGTGAGGCGTAGACAAGGCTATCGCCTTCCATCGTAATCACGTTGGCGACCACATGTGCAGTATCGGGTGGTCGGCCACGACCACTCGTGTCCTTCTGGAGAAGCGTGACATGAGGGCGGCCGGGCGCGAACATTCGAGCGAGCGGGCGCTGTGGAGTGCTCCGATAGTATTCGGCGCTGGGTCCGCGGAGCGTGCTTCCGTTCGACATGACCGCGACCACATTGCCGTCGGCGTGCAGGTGGTCGTCGTTCTGGTAGTACGTCATTGTGCGGGACGTGACGGTGGCCCGGGGTTCCGTATAGTGGACGTTCCCTACCAGATACAGCCTGGCCTCTGCTTCGTAATACTCGGCACTGTCCGCTGTAAGAGTGTTGCCCTGCCCAATGCAGTGAGCGACGACTCCGCCGCTTAGGAAAGTCGTCCTCTTTCCGCTCGCATCCTCGACAATGTTCACGGGTCCGCGGTTGGTGAAATCCAGATCGCAGCTCTTGGGGATGTTCTGTGCGCCAGCAACGGATGCAAGGCAAAGCGAAGCCACGACGGAGTAAACGAGCTTCACTTTTCTTAGCGCCTGGGCGCCGCGGGCGGAGTGCTGCTGGCGGCAGCTGGTTGAGTTGATACTCCTCTCGCGAACCCGCTCGCGCCTTTCAGAATCTGGATGTTCTTCATGTTCGGATCGGAACGGAAGCCAATGCCCTCGAGCCGCCGGTTCGGCTCCGTCAGTACGAACGCACTGTCGCTCGAAATCTGGTTCTTTTGTTGATTGTAAAGGAGCTCCTCAGTAGTCAACCTCCGTCCATCTTCCGAAACCACGACCACGTTCTTCCGCGCCACCATGTTGTTCGTACGGGTATTTGATGTTCCATGGCGCGCTGTCAGCACTGCATCCTTCGCACCTGTCACGGTAAAGAAAGTGATGTGAGGATTTTCCGCCTCGATACGCGTGTTGTCCTCGAAAAAATAAAGCGTATCCGCCTGCATTTGTGCACGCGCCAAGCCTTTGTCGGTGAGATTAAATCGCGCGCCGTACATCACTTGGTCGGCCGAATCTGCGAGCGGCGAATGGGTTGCGACCGGCGGCTGCTTTTTGGAGGTGCAGGCAGCTACGCTCACGACGGCGAGAATGCCTGTCAAGAGTACCACACGCACTAGACGACTCCCGCTCGCATCAGATCGTGCAGGTGGATGACACCCACGATCTGATCGTCTCCATCCAGGACCGGCATCGCGATTATCCCGTGGGTCTCCATGCGATAAACGACGGCGCTTCCCAGCTCGTCGGCGCGCGCCAGTTTTGGCGCGCGATTCATGACTCTCGTGACCGGGACGGGAAAGACATTCTCTTCGTGCTCCATCAGTCGCGAAAGATCTCCAGTGGTGATAACGCCAGTGACCGCTCCGTTCTTGTTCGTGACGATTGCGATACCACGACGTTCCGCGAGCTGCACCACCGCCTCCCGCATCGTGGCCGACTCGTCGAGGATAGGAAGGTTATCGGTTACCATCACGTCGGATATTCTGGTGAGAAGCCGTTTTCCAATGGTTCCACCCGGATGCAGCCGAGCAAAATCGTCTGCGTCGAACCCCTTCTCCTCGAGCAGCGCTATTGCGAGCGCGTCACCAAGCGCCAGCGCTACCGTCGTGCTGGTGGTGGGCGCAAGGTCATGCGGACAAGCCTCTTCTCTCACCCACGCATCGAGCGTCACATCGCTGTGGCGTGCGAGGTTCGATTTCGCGTTGCTCGTGAGCGCAATCGTACATACACCGAGGCGCTTCAAATGGTCGAGCAGACTAAGAACCTCTGCGGATTCGCCACTCTTCGAGATTAGAATCGCAACGTCGGATTTACCTACGATTCCGAGGTCGCCGTGGACGCTGTCCGACGGGTGCAGGAAAGTCGCAGGTGTTCCAGTGGATGTAAAAGTCGCGGCGATTTTCCGTCCAACCAGTCCGGACTTTCCTACTCCCGATACGATTACCCGCCCATCTGAGCGCGCGATCGTCTCGACGGCGCGCGCGAAATCATCTCCGATACGCCGCTCCGCCTCGCCGAGCGCCTCGGTCTCCATTCGGAGAACTCGCCGTCCGCGCTCGACGATGTCCTTGTGCGTCATCGGTGGATGCGAGCCCAGATGTCGACGGCGCGACCCATCAGCGATTCCATCTCCGACAATGGAAGCATGTTCGGACCGTCGCTGGGGGCGAGATCGGGATCCGGATGTGTCTCCAGAAAAAGCCCCTGCGCTCCGGCAGCGATTGCGGAGAGGGCGAGAACAGGAACGAACTCACGGGCTCCGCCGCTCGCGCCTTCAGGCCCCTGTCCCGGTCGTTGCACGCTGTGTGTAGCGTCGAAGATCACGGGCGCTCCGCACGCATCGCGCAGCCGCGTGAATGACCGCATGTCGACTACGAGGTCACCATATCCGAAAAACGTGCCGCGCTCGGTAACCGCGATATCGCGCGAGCGCCCCCCTCCGTTCGATTTGGAGTCGCCGCGAATTTTCTGCACGGCCCCGCGCATCCCTTCAGGTTGAAGCCACTGACCCTTCTTGACGTTGACCGGCTTTCCGGTCGCGCCGGCGGCTTCCAGCAAGTCTGTCTGTCTGCACAGGAATGCCGGGATCTGCAACACGTCGACGACGCTCGCCGCCGGAGCGCATTGATCGGGCGTATGAACGTCAGTGAGTACAGGGAGGCCGGTTGCTCTGCGCACTCGATCGAGCGCTTCGAGACCGGCATCGAGTCCCGGGCCGCGGGCCGCGTCGCGATTCGATCGGTTGGCCTTATCGAAGCTGGCCTTGTAGATGATTCCACCTGGAATCTTCTCAGCCAGCCTGGCGAGAGTTTCGCCAACGCGCAGGTTGAGATCGTCGCTCTCCAGTACGCATGGACCGGCGATGAGAAAAAGCTTGTCTGCCGGAAAGAATTCCACCACGCTATTCCGCCGCTTCTAAGGGCGCGCGCTTCCGACTGGTTTTGGTGGGTGCCTTCGCCTGCGCGGCTGCGCCGATGAAACTTGCAAAAAGCGGATGCGGCCTGGTCGGACGCGACTGGAGCTCGGGATGGAACTGGCAGCCGATGTACCAGGGATGCGTCTGCAACTCAACCACCTCGACCAGTGATCCATCCGGCGAGAGACCGCTCAAGTTCAGCCCATGCTCGATGAACTGGTCGCGGTACTTGTTGTTGACCTCGTAGCGATGACGATGTCTTTCGCTCACCTGCGGCACGCCGTAGATCGCCGCCGCCTGTGTACCTACTCCCAGCCGGCACGGATACGCGCCAAGACGCATCGTGCCGCCCATATCCGTTATGTGCTGCTGGTCTTCCATCAAAGAGATCACCGCGTTGTCGCAGTCGGGCGCGAACTCGCTCGAATGACTGTCAGCAAGCCCAATAACATTGCGGGCGAACTCTATGATCGCTGTCTGCATTCCGAGGCAGATCCCGAAAAACGGAAGGCCCGACTCGCGCGCATATCGGATTGCTTCGAGCATGCCTTCGATGCCTCGAACCCCGAACCCGCCCGGCACCAGCACGCCATGGAAATCGGCGAGCAGCTCGCGCGTCTTTTCCCTGCTGGTGAATAAATCACTCGCCAACCATGAAACTTCTACCGCGACATCATTGGCGATGCCGCCGTGAATTAGCGCTTCCTGGACGCTCTTGTAGCTGTCGACCAGCCCAGTGTACTTCCCGATGACTGCGATCTTCACGCGGCCATGCGGATGCAAAATGCGCTCGACCATCGCGCGCCACTTGGAAATGTCAGGAGCCCGGCGACCTAGCATTC
>DASWCI010000155.1:0-17275 GCA_036390195.1 Gemmatimonadaceae bacterium | reverse complement strand
GCAGCTGACGCCTTCTCTAGCTCTCGCAGGAGCTCGGTACGCGCCCGGATGATGTTCTTTCCCTCGTCCGGAACGACGTAGTCGCGCACGTTCGGATGCCATTCACAGAATCGCCCGACAATCAGGCAGTGATCTGCTGTGCCGGCGTAAAACGTCGGCAGCATCTGCCGGCGACGGTGCTCAAACGTCGCCTGAAGATTGTGTGCTCGCTCCGAGATCTCGGCGGAATCGGCTCGTAGCTGTGCGTTGCTGGACGAAGTCTGAAGCAACTGCGGCTGCGCGAATGAAGGAGACGCAGCAGCGACGATAGCGACAACGAACGAGGCTCGGGTAAGCCAGGCTCGGTCACGACTTAGAGAAGAGCGATTCTCAGAACAGCCGACGAAGAACGTATGACAGCACGCTGAACAGGATCGAGATCAGCAACATCGATACTACCGGCACGTAGATCCGCGCATTCGGCCGCTCGACGCGAACATCTCCTGGCAAATGTCCGAACCAACCAAGCCACCCGCGCATCGTCACGAGACCAACGACGACGACGACTAGCCCCAGCACGACAATTAGCTGGCCGAGCGGTTTGTTGCCCACGATAAATAGTTATCTCCTGGACACGGAGGCCGCCACTGCGTTGGTTTGCGGTCCCCCGTCGTACCTACGTCGTCGTTTCTGCTGCGATTGTGTTCTCCACAGCGGCGACTTCTCTGCGGGTGATCCACAGCCGCCACAGAAAAAGTGCATAGAGGATCAGTGCGACCGGGACCCTCAGCTGCCCCTCCTTGAATTCGAATATCCAGCGGACGACGTCGAATACCAGTGAATACACCGTCAGCCAGAACGCGAGAGTGAGGAACGATCGCTTGCGGAGAATGATCCCAATGCAGACGATCGCCAGTGCGAGACTCACGACCTGCTCGATCCACCAGAGCCGGGTCTGAGCGGCCAGGGCATCGCGCAGCGGCGTCTTGCCAAGTGCGTTGATCCAGCCGCCGATGGTGAGCGCAGTAATGAGCGCTGCCACGATACTTCTGAAGTTGTCGCGCGGAAGAGGCGTGACGCGAATCTGCGTGGAAGTCGGAGCTGTCATGGAATGATCATGGTTTGGTCGCCAGTCACTCGATCAAGTTCCGTGCGCGCGCGACTACTTCGGTCAGACGTTCAGCGCTCCTTCCACGGCGCGGATCGCGGAATCCATCTTGGCACAGCGGATTTGTACTGGAGATAGTCAGGTCCGAATCTCCTCTTGAGTCCTGGCTCCTCCAACAACATAAAGTAGATGTGGCTTATCGCCATGAACGTCAGAGCCCAGACAGCAAGGACGCGCGACCCAAGATGCACTGCTTCACCAATGAGCATTGCCGCAACCCCGGTGATCATAGGATTGCGAACGTACCGATACGGCCCCACTGCAACGAGTCGCCGGGTCGGATCCCACGGCGCGAGCGTACCGCGACCAATTCGGGCGAACAGCGAAACGCACCAGGCGAACAGCGCAAACCCGCACAAGAAGAGCAGGATTCCGGCAATGTGGGCAAAAGCAGCGGGTAGAGTCCCACCGATCCAACGTGTGTCCCACGGCGACCACGAGCGCAGAATCCACCGCGGGATAATTACGACCACCATAAATGGAAGGAGGAGGATCGCGAAGAGGTGACGCAGGAGTGTCACTCGCCCTCGGGATTCTAAGGTCTTTTCGGGGCTACCGGCTGACGGTCTCTGCCGAAAGGATCACCCGAGAGGGCTTCGGTGTGCAGTGCGCACATCCATTGTCCCTCGCGTTTGACCCAGGCGGAGGAATCAGCTGCATCAAGCGTCACCGACTTACCCTCGACGGTCAACAACTCCTTGACCTTGTAGGCGACAATCGCGACGTCCTCGCTGAGGACGCGCACCTGCACATCGCTCAGCGTGAACTCGTGCAACGTCCACCCGCCGGCCTGCAGCATTCCTGCGAAAGCGTCGCGGGTGATGCGCGCGACACCCTGGGCTCCCGTAACGATGCAGGTGTCGTCGGTGAGACGCATCGCTGCCGCCACGTCTCTGTCCTTGATCGCCTGCCAGTACTGCTTCTCGCAATTCAACAGCTGCGCTTCGATGGGGCCTTCTGGCATGCTCGTCCTTGTCAGAGTCCGGAAATAGATTGGCTCAGAATCACGTCATCATCAAGCGTACGCCTCAGAGCAGCAACAAACCCCGCTTCACTCCGGTCGCTACCGCTTCGGCGCGCGTCGCGACTCCGAGCTTGTCGAATAGAAGCTCCAGGTGAGTCTTGACGGTGTTCGTCGAAATGCCGAGTCGCGCCGCGATCTGCTTGTTCACGAGACCGTCGGCGAGAAGAGCGAGGATCTCGCGCTCTCGATTGCTGAGTGTGGTGCCGACGACTTCACCGCTCGTTGGTTGACGGCCAGTGGGGGACAGTTCAGCACCACGCGCGATCAGAACGATATCCGCGGAAGGCGGAACGCCGGCACTCGATGCCGCCACACCAACCACTTCGAAATCATCGCTGGCCCGCAGCGCCGCGGCCAGCGATGAGCGCAACTTCTCCGATGATGCAACGATCGCGATGCGCGTCATCGTCGCGCGTGATTGCTAGGCCGCTCGCTGCGAGAGCGCTCGCTCCACGAATCGCTGAACCAATGATGCTGGCACCGCGACGCCCAGTCCGTTGACCACCATGCTGTTGATTCCGACGAGCCGTCCTTCGGCATCGACGAGCGGCCCGCCTGAATTACCCGGTGCGAGCCGTACATCCGCGACGATCCAGCGCGGCGATTTTGCCCGATCCCGTGTGACGGTGTGTACGACGCCCATCGCCAGCGAGTCACGAATTCCGAGCGGATGCCCATGCGCGAATACAAGCTCTCCGGCGCGGAGTGTTTCGGGATCGCGAAGCTCGAGCAGCGGTCCGCTGACTGAAGGAGCCGCGAGAAGAGCGAGGTCATGATGAGGATGGTACGCGAGGGCGCGTGCGTCGCGCCACTTTCCATCAGCGTCGACCTGTAGCCCTGTGCTGCGCCTAATGCAGTGCGCGTTAGTGACGACGAGTCCCGCACCGCCCCAGATGATACCAGTTCCACTTCCGCTATCACCGCTTCGAACTTCGACGACCGTCTGGCGCAATAGCTCCGCTAGTCCGTTGACATTGGAGGACACGCTCCGTGCCGATCCCAGCATTGAGATATTCATTCTTGCCCCTCTCCTCCACGATCCGCTGGGGTGACTGAGACGGACTTGATGGTCCCACCTCGCAGCACCTTCAGCGAAACGGTGCCCCCAGTGGAAACACCGGACAGCGCGTCGAGCAGGTCGTCCGGGCGGGCCAGTGGTTGTCCGTTCGCTTCGAGCAGCAGGTCACCAAGCAGAATTCCAGCTTTCTCAGCCGGTGATAAGTCCGCGATCGACACGATCAGCAGACCGCCGTCGTTGCCGAGCCCGTGCTGCTTCACGAGCGAAGCGGAGAGCGCGACAGGTTGAACGGCGACGCCGATGAATGGTCGGCGAACGTGGCCCCGCTCGAGTAGCTCATCGAGAACCCGATCGACAGCCTTCGCCGGCAGCGCCATTGGAGTCCCACGAGCGAGCGCGGAGTTATTTAAGCCGAGGATGGCGCCGGATGCGTCAACAAGTGGTCCGCCGGAGAATCCGTCGTACACTGCCAGGTCGAGCCGGAGAACGCGATCGATTCGCGCGCCCTGCCAGGTGCGCCATCCTTCACCGACGGCGCTGATGATGCCGAAGCTCGCTGAAACGTTTTTCCCCGGGCGTCCGACTGCGAGCACGAGTGATCCAACACGGAGTGAGCTCGAATCGGCTTTTGGAGCGGCGCGCAATTTCGCGCCAGCCCCCGCCACACGTAACGCTACCAGATCGGTCGCCGGATCTCGGCCGGCAACGGTGGCGACCGCGGAATCGCCGTTGGGCAGCGCGACGGGGACCTCGTCATCGCGTCGGACGGTGTGACTGGCGCTGACGATAATGCCGTCCCGCCAAACGATTCCACTCGAGGGAATGCGACGTCGTGCATGAATCGCAACGACGGAATTCGATGCGACTTCTACGGCCGACGCGAGCTGCGCAGAGAGCTCCGTCAGCGTGCTATCTGATTTTGGTGACATGCAAACCTGGTGTGATTGGACTCTTGCTCACAGTCGCGGGTTTGCAGCTGGCACGGTATCGGATGAATGGGTGAGTCGAGAAAAGCAACTACGCTGCTGCCCGCTGCCCGCTGACCGCTAATCGCTACCCGCTGCGAACGTCGGGACGCCACGAGTGGCGCGACGGCAAAGGCAGTTGATTGTGGCTTGATCAGCGCTGGTAAAGTCTCGACGTCCTAAGGCGCATGGCGCGCAGCGACTAGCGGGTAGCGGGCAGCAGCGCACTGGTAGTTGCAGTTACAGTTCGTTTTCTGGCATCATTACCAAACTCGATGATTCGCGGAGAACGTATGAGCATCGCCGACACACTATTGCCGGAATTCGACCAGGAGATGGCGAGCACACGGAGAGTCCTGGAACGGGTTCCAACCGAGAAAGGAAAGTGGAAGCCGCACACGAAGTCATTTTCCCTCGGCCACCTTACCCAGCTCGTGTCGTCGATGCCGGGTTGGATCACCAATGCAGTGACGCAGACTTCCCTGAATCTGGGCGATTATCCGGGATACTCGTACGAGAAAACCGAAGACCTGGTCAAGTCTTTCGACAAGCACGTCAAGGAAGCGCGCAAAGCTATCGCGTCCGCGAAGGACTCGGATTTTCAGGTGCCCTGGTCTCTGAAGCGTGGTGACCAGGTGTTCTTCACCGCACCGCGCAGCGTGATCGTAAGGCAGACCATCAGTCATCTCGTTCACCACCGTGGTCAGCTAACGGTTTATTTGCGACTGATCGACGTTCCTGTTCCTTCGATCTACGGACCTTCCGCGGACGAGCCGATGCCAGGATTGTCGCCCACCAAGAGCCAGTCGTAAGGTTCGCAGCTAAGGCCGCGCTGGCAGACGCGTCTTCTGCCTATAGGCAGTAGCCACATCCTGGACTGCCTGAATCACGGCGTCCGGCGCAAAGAGATGAATCTCGTGCCCGGAATTCGGAACGGTACTGTGGCGCGAGTTGGTTGAGAGCTGCGCCAGCTCGATGTGATTCTCGACGATTCCCGGCGTCTGGTCCTCACTTCTTGTCAGCACGACAAGTGGCAGATCACCGAGCGGATGCTCCTGACTCTTCCGATGTTGAAGTAGTCGAGCGAGCGCGGCCCGCTGGCCTTCCGCGGAGATACGAATCGTGTCCGCCACGACACTTTCCGGAACAGCTACGATGAGACGCTGGTCGAGCTTGATTCGAAGCCGATACAGGTCGGGCGGCAGCTTGTCGAATGGCGTTTCAGTCTGCGGATCTCTCCGCGGAATTCTCACCGAGCCGCTTCCGGTCAAGGTTGATCGCAGTTCGTCCGCCGATAGAGATGCGATGGCGACTGGAACCTTCTGATACATCGTGAAGAGACGGTCCTCCGATGCAGGATCGATCAGAACGAGTCCAGCAACCTCGCGAGGGTAATCGAGCTGGTAAAGGCGAACGTAGATCCCTCCGAACGAGGCTCCGACGAGCACAAATGGTGGCTTCTCACCCGCGACCTCCAGAGCTCTGTGAAGATCAGCCACGATGGCCGTCGGGGTTTCGACGGCGTTGCGCGGGTCACTCCAGCCGGAACCTGCGCGATCGTAGGAGCAAACGCGATTCGTTCGGGCAATTCCCGGCTGCACCAGCGAGAAATCGATCGCGAAAGCGCTCGCACCGGCTTCTATCGCGACCGTCGGCGAGCCTGTGCCGGTGCAGATCATGTGCAGCTTGCGACCGCCAATATCAACGAGGCGCCCAGGTGCGGGGCCGATGTCTGGCTGCGCGAGAACCTTCGCGCTCGCGCCAATCAACATCGCCAAAAGGACGGCCGTCTTCACAGACGCGCGGCCTCCCCAGCGATACGCTCCGCCCATGTCAGGCAAACCGCTTCAGCGCTCTTTCGTGGGCTTTTCGCGCCTCTTCCTCACGATTGCGCGCAGGCGCATTCGTACTGAACGAGTGCACTACCTTTTGCGCCGCCGCCGTCACTTCGTCGACGGCCTGATTGAAAGCGGGCTCATTAGCGCGCGATGGTCGAGTCGTACCAGTCAACTTTCGCACGAACTGAAGCGCCGAAGCGCGAATCTCGTCGTCAGTGGCAGGTGGCTCAAAGTTGGCGAGCGTCTTGATGTTGCGGCACATCGTCGTACTCCTCCGGTTCAAGCGGGGCTAATCAACGCGCGGCAGGGAATCGTGACTGATGAAACCAGCAGACGCAAGTTCGCCCGCTTCGATTTCTGACACGCGCAGGACGGCAAACGCCTCGTGCGATAGCACGCCGAGCATAAGATCGCCGTCGCGGTAGAATATGGGGTTTTCGAACCACGCGTCGTCGTGAGGCTCATATTGCATCAGGCCCGCTGGCAGCACCTGTTGCAATGCGCTTATCGAAATGCGATTGACCTCCCAGAGCTCTGTGAGTCGCGTCAGATCATCAGCCGTCCGGCCGCTCATCCGCTCGCGGACTTCCTCTCCCCGGGAACACGCCTCGACGACTTTCTCGAACCGACGCCGCACTCTCGCTGTCGCGTCCGAATCAGAGCCGAGGCAATCAATAGTGAATTCGTCTGCCCCGTGCTTTTTGCACCAATCGACTAAACGCCACGCCTCTTCAGCCGGGTAATCGCTCGGTATCAGATACCGTTTAACCAACACAAAGGCGTAGCGGGTCTACTTGATGACTATGTACTGCTCGAGCCGCGCGACCTCGGCTTTGTCCACGTACTTCCCGATCTCGCGCCGAAACTGCTCGATCGACGTGTAGGGTCGGTATTCCTTGAACTCCCTCAACATGCGTGGGCCAACTCCCGGAATGCTCAGAATCTGGGCGTCGGTAGCTGTGTTGATGTTGATCGGTACGATTGCCGTTCCACTCGGGCTGGTGCTGCTTGCCGCCGGGGTACTCGATGCGGCGGCTGATGGAGCCATGGCAGTGTCGCTCACCGCCATCCCGGTATCGGCTTGCGTCTCCGACTTGCGGCTGCAAGCCGCGACAACGAAAACTGCGAAGAGCGTCAACAGCGTGGGCGGGTTAATGAAACGGGTCATGGGAGATTCTCCAGTTGTATTTCGGCGCTCGTGCGCCGAGTCTGAATGATGTCCCTACGGTCGTCGTTTAGTCTACGCTCTCATGCCCTTGAGCGCTGTTTCGAGCAAGGGCCGGATGCCTGTAAGTATAGAGTAGTCCCAGCAGACCGAGCTGAGACAGCGCCGCAGGCGCCAGCGCCGGACTCGCGCCGCGCAAAGCTTTCCAAATCAGGCTTACACCCGTGAGCGAAGGATAGCGCTCGAGCGCGAACTCGACGTTGCCGCGGTAATGCAGATAGACCCCAAGTGCTCCGACAACCAGGAAGATCACCATCAATGTCTGAAAGACTCGAAGGGTCACCCGGCCGGTCCGGAAAAAAACCATCGCAGTGCTCAGCAGGCCGATAATCAGTGTCACGTGCGGAATCCATTGTGAGAAAGACTCCGCGTGTCTGAGAAGCGCGAGCTCTACTTCAAGACCCACGATCCCAATGAATACAACGCCGAGCAGCAACTGACGAAGCGACGCGCGCATGAACGTCGGCATCGCTACGCGACGGGACTCAGAAAGAGACTCGCCGCGCCAACTATCCCGTCCCATCCGTTGAACGCCGAGCCGACCAGCTGAGTGGTCTCGCGAAACTCGGGGCGGACGTGCGTACGATAGCTCGCTCGCGTGGGGTCCAGGAGAAGGTCCCCCGCGGAGGAGATTCCTCCACCGAGCACGATTCTGTCTGGGGAGAATAATGGTGAGAGCGACGCAAGCCCGAGTCCCAGCCACCACCCCGTTTCGGCCAGTGCTTTCTGGGCCGGCTCATCTCCATCCCGCGCGCTGTCCACTATTTCGCGAACTGATCGTCCGCCGGCTCGCTCGGAAAGCGAGGCCGAGTTGACCATGGCTTCGAGGCATCCGCGCGCCCCACAGGTGCAGAGTCGTCCGTTCCGGTCGACGATGATGTGTCCGATGTCCCCGGCGCATTCACCAGTGTAGCGCAGTAGAGCGCCATCGATTATCACACCGCCGCCGAGGCCCGTCCCTACGGTTACCCCCAACAAACGGGTCGACCCGCGACCGGCGCCGTGTTGGTATTCAGCTACCACCGCGGCGTTGGAGTCGACCTCGAGTCGGCACTCGATTGATAATCGCTGCTCGAGTGCATGTCGCAGAGGGAAGTCACGTAGAGCTGGCAAGTTCGCGTTGTGAATCATTGCCGAACGGTCCGGCTTGAGAAACCCGGCGACCGATACGCCAATACCTGCTGGCGCACGTCCGTTGGCGCTGGCTGCATCCAGCATGGGTCGAAGTATTGAAACTATTGCATCCACGACCGCTATCGGCTCGCCGTGGAGGCTCGTCGCCACCGTGTCACGCGCGAGGATACTCCCGTCCTCGACCACGATCCCGATCTTGGTGCTTGTCCCGCCGATGTCGATCGCGCCCGCGATGCGCATCAAACTGCGGCTTCTGCCAGCTCCGGTTTTTTCCAGAGATCTATGGGTTTGGCGATGCCTTTCGGGCGAAATGGCATGCCGATCTTCCGCCCCAACCCTGCGGACGCATAGGCAGCGTAGAGAATTTCCTGGACGACGCGTCCGGTTTCGCCGTCGGAAATAGGTCTCTCCTTTCCGCGCACGCAACGGGCGAAATGCCGCATCTCCTGGGGAAAACCGTAATTCCAGTGCTCCTCGAATACCGGGTACGTCCAACCTCTGGTCGACGAGGCTTTTTCCACCGCGTAGCCGAACCCAACCTCCGAGTAAGTCGGAAGCGCGTTACCCATCAACATGTCGGCGTATGTTTGTCCCTTGTCGCCGAATACCTCGATGCTGTCATCCATTCCACCGGGTCGGTTCCAACTGCTTTCGACCATTCCTACGGCGCCGTTCTCAAATTCGATGATCGTGATTGCCTCGTCGTCGCCCTCCCCTTTCGTTCGGCTAGCGTTGACCTGCGTCGAGAGATGTGAGTAAACGCTTTTTACTTTTTGCTTGCCGAGGAACCACCAGCAGAACGCGATGCCGTGGCAGCCGAGATCCATGAGAGCTCCGCCACCGGACTGTTCGACGTCCCAGAACCAATCCGAGTGAGGGCCCGAGTGCTTTTCGCCCTGCTTTACCAGATGGACACGGCCGAACGCGCCTTCGTCCGCCATGTGCTTTGCCTTCACGTATTTCGGAGCGAAAAAGAGTTCTTCGGCGTAAAGAAGTAGCACGCCGGCCTTGTTACATGCGTCGATCATCGCGTCTGCTTCCTCGAGCGTCATGCAGAGCGGCTTTTCGCAGACGACGTGCTTCCCCGCCCGCGCAGCGTCGATCGTCATCTGTGCGTGGAGCTTGTTGGGCGCGGTGATCGAGATCATCTCGACGCCCGGGTCACGCAGCATTTCGCGGTAGTCGGAGTAGAACTTTGGAATTCCGTGGCGCTGCGCAAACGCTTCAGCGTTTCCCCTTGTCGGCGAGGCAACTGCAACTACCTCTGCCTCCTCCGGCATCGCTTTCACAGAGGCAGCGATGCAATCGGCCTGGAACCGCGAGCCAACTATTCCGATTCCTACTTTCATCGGTTGGCAGCGGCACTCACGGAGCTTACAGTCAGGCTTTCCTGGTCAGGCGTGTGAAGCCCAGGATTTCTCGCCGGGATGATACGGAATGCATGGATCGTAGCGGCCTGGAGCCTCGATGTACCGCTGCGCCTGAGTGCAGCCGATCTCCGAGGTGAAATAGCCCAATAGCGCCAGCTCCTTCATCATTCGGAAATAACCCTTCGGCGGCTGCTCAGTAATCTTCGTCGCCTCGGTGGCTGCGGGTGCCGGCGGGTTTTGCTGCCTCTCACTAAGAAACTCGTCCGATTTTCTCTTTGCTTCCGCCTTCCTCTGTTCCGACAAATTGAACTGCTCGCGATCCAGAACCTGTAGCAGCACGAGTCGTTGGTCCGGCGTTGCCTTCACGAAACTGACGCCGTACTTGTCCTTGCTCGTGTCGTCGAGCTTCCGCATTCCTTCGCGAAAGATTCGCTCGTCCCGGGGCTCGTAGGTATCGCTGACCATGAGGGCCATGAATGCGCCTGTCTTCGCTGCTTTGGCGCCCGGAGTGCTCGTCGTGGGGAGAATCGTATCCGCGATTTCGTCGAGATACGCGATTTCATCGGAAGTGAACGGCGCGCCCACTTTCTCCTGCCGACAGCCGGTGATCAGAGCAGTCCCGCCGGTCAGCGCGATTCCCCCCAAAAGCGCAGTCACGCGCAAGACTGCTTCGCGCCGAGTGATCAACTCCGGCGTCTCGAGAAGGCCGATATCGTTATTAGTCATTCACGACTCCGATCAGACGTTGCGGCGGTTCAGCTCGTTTACCGCGTAATCAGCTGCCCGCGCGGTGAGCGCCATGTAGGTGAGGGATGGATTCACACACGCCGCCGAGGCCATGCACGATCCATCGGTCACGAACACGTTCGGCGCATCCCATACCTGGTTGTGCGAGTTGAGAACCGACGTCTTGGCATCGCGCCCCATCCGCGCGGTACCCATCTCGTGAATGCCCTGTCCAGGGAAATATCCGGCGTCGTAAACGTGCACGTCCTTCACCCCGGTCGCCTGCAGCAGCTCGGCCATGTCCACCTGCATGTCGCGCCTCATCATGTGCTCGTTCTCGCGCGTCGCACAGTCGATGGCGAGTACCGGCATTCCCCACTTGTCTTTCTTCGTCTTGTCGATCGTCACCTGGTTGGCGTGATTCGGGAGCATCTCGCCGAACGCAGTAGCTCCAATGTTCCAGCCGCCTGGCATCGACAGCGCGTCCTTGAATTGTCCGCCAACGCCCAGCTCTGCCACGCCGCGTCCCCAACCGTCTCTGCCCGCACCGCCCTGGTACCCAAATCCGCGAAGATACTGACGCTTGTCGCCGAAAAGATTCCGGTAGCGCGGAATGTAGAAACCATTGGGGCGACGACCGTAGTAGTACTGGTCGTCCAATCCTTCCAGGTTGCCTTGGGCACCTGCGCGGAAATGATGGTCCATCAGGTTGTGACCGAGCTCCCCGGAGCTGCTGCCAAGTCCGGCCGGCCAGACATCGGTAGCGGAGCGCATTAACAGCCAGGTCGAGTTGAGCGTCGACGCGCAGAGGAAGACTACTTTTGCGGTGTAGTCCGTCATCTGATTGTTGAGAGCGTCCATCACCCGCACGCCGGTCGCGCGCTTCTTGTCCTTGTCGTAGAGCACTTCGCTGACGATCGCAAACGGCTTGAGCGTCATCTTCCCCGTCTTGGCCGCGTGCGGCAGCGTCGATGATTGACTGCTGAAATAGGCGCCGTATGGACAGCCGAGCCAGCACGCGTTCCGATACTGGCATTGGGACCGGCCATCGTGCGCCTGAGTGAGATTGGCGGAGCGTCCAGGTATGATGCGCCGGTGCGGACCGAAGATCTTGTTCGCCTTATCCGCAACCAGTTTCTCGCCGCAATTGAGCGGCATCGGCGGGAGGAACTGGCCGTCTGGCAACTGCGGCATCCCTTCGTGCGATCCGTTGATTCCGGCGTGCTTTTCTACGTAATCGTACCAGCCAGAGATATCGGCATAGCGAATCGGCCAATCAACCGCGATTCCTTCCTTCGCGTTCGCCTCGAAGTCGAAATCGCTCCAGCGATAACTCTGGCGGCCCCACATCAATGAGCGGCCGCCTACGTGATAACCGCGGTACCAGTCGAAGCGCTTTACCTCGGTGTAGGGCGAATCCCTGTCCGATGCCCAGTAGTCGAGATTGGTTTCGTTGAGCGGGTAGTCTCTCTTGAGGACAGGATACAGCTCCTCCATCGCCCGTGTGCGCCCGCCGCGATGCGGGTACTGCCACGGCGCCTTCGTCGCGTTGACGTAATCCTTGATGTGCTCGATGTTCTTGCCGCGTTCGAGCACCAGAACGCGAAGGCCTTTTTCGGTGAGCTCCTTTGCGGCCCACCCCCCCGAGATTCCCGAACCGACGACGATTGCATCGAAGCTGTTGTTGTTCTGCACCGCGTCCTCGCTGGGCGTTGAGGATTTCAGTTAGGCGTGCCTGGCCCGACTATGGGCTCGGCGCGCAGTGGCGAATATGTCACGCCATCGTCGCGGCTGCCATACGGGTGAACCGACCGCGCACAACCTGACGCGAACCTGACGCAAGACCACGCCCCTGACTACGTCTTCGGGTTCGGCGTCGTTGACGACGACCGCGGCATGCTTTGAAAGAGTCTCCATGCCCAGACGGCGAGAGCGGCCGCAACGAGCGTGAGTAGGGTATAGCTGACGACCTCCCACGGATCGGTAGAGAAGCGGTGCCACAGCTCGACACTTCGTGTGAGATGCAGCAGCGTTATAACGGCGAAGAGAGCTCCGGTTATTGCGATATAGGCTTTCATGTCCGCTCCTCTTACTGAGATCGCTCGATTTGCCCGCGGTTCGGTTTGGGCCACCATCGATGAACACACTCGCAATACCGCAAATAAGCCTCGCCGAACGTGGCTCGTAAAGCGGGCTCCTCATAAACCACGACGAATAAGTGCGTAATCAACGCGAAGGCGGCGCAATACCACAAGAGCGCCCACGATTTATAGAACAACGCCGCGCCGGCCAGGGTGAGCGCAGCACCGATGTACATCGGATTGCGAACAAATCGATACGGACCGACGATGACCAGTCGTCGTGGAGGGTCGAATGGCGCGGGTGTCCCGCGGCCGATCACGATGAAGGTCGCGATGCACGAGAGCGCCACCAGTGCACCAGCTGTCCCTACAACCACGCCCACGATTTGTGCTGCGCCGATGTTCGCAGGCCGCACGATTCCCGACCACGACAGAACACGAGCCGGCAAGAACACGAGCAGAAAACCGATGAAAAGCGAAGCATACGTGACAGTGCGAACGAGCACGAACGCGATGGCCCACGCAGACAGTTTGGGCGATTCCTGCTGCATCATCGTTGAACCAGCTCTACATAGATGAGCCCCGAATAGATGAGCCCGGACACCGAAAAAAAAGCTCGCATCACCGTCTCCCAACCGGTATTTTGGTAGACCAATTTTACGCGAAAAATCCTGCTGGAGGGGACTACTAGTCCACTCCCGTAGTCTGTCACGTACACTGGCGCCGACGCGCCCCTGGTCGATAGGAGCAAGGCTTGGCTTTTGGCAAATACCTGAAAAACGGACTCATCGGCGCGCTTGCTTTGATCCTCGTTGGTACGCGCTTCATTCCCGGAGCGGACGCCCACAGTTCGGTTCTTTTTGGGCCTTCCACACTGGTGGCCGGGACTCGCTCCGCCGTTTCAGACGTCTCAGCAGAGGGCAAAACGACGAGCGGTCTCGTGGCTAAGACAAGTGAGGCGGTCCGCGCCTTCGCAGCCGTGGTGCGCCCTCTCAGTCATCCAAAGGCGCTCGAGTTTGCGTTCCGCAGTTACTTCGCCTACATGGTGGCGCATCCCGACGAGGTGAAAAAGCCGTTGTTGTACTTTGTCGATTACGGCCTGTCGAGCACTGAGCCGCGCGGCTACATCTTCGACATGAAGGCGCTGACGATTCTCGAAGGTCCGTTCACGGTTGCCCACGGCCGCGGCTCGTCGCAGACACAGTACGGCATTCCGACCCGATTCTCGAATGCCTTTGGTAGCGCAGCGACCTCGCTCGGCCTCTACCTCGCAGAGAACGCTTACCAATTCCGCGGTCACACCGGTGGGCGGACTTATAGTGCTCTGGGGCTGCGCTTGAAAGGCGTGTCAGGAAATTTCAACGACAACGCGCTCGCAAGGGGTGTCGTGGCTCATGGCTCGCCATATGTGACAGCGGACCGAGCCGGAAGAAGCGAGGGTTGCCCAGCGATGGAACAGGACCGCGCTCGACGCATGCTTCCGAAGCTCGCTGATGGCGGCATGGTGTTTCTCTTCGCACCGGATCAGGAGTGGATGGCAGACGACCCATGGGTCGTCGCCGGCGCCGAGTAAACCGCGTCGCAGCCTAGAGCGATGGCCGCGCGTTTGCGTCGTGACTGACACATCCTCGTCACGCCTGGTCCCCCCAGGAAAACAGTATGTCTCTCCGCGCTTCTTCACGACTCCTGACCTTATTCATCGCCCTATTTCTGGCTGCTCCACTTGGAGCGCAAAGAGTGGCTCGGCCCGGCGACGCCAGACAATACGCCGACCCACGCACTGGTCCCACCGAAAAACCGCCCCTCCACGCCAGGCATTGGCTCGCGATCACCGGTAAGCCGCTCTCGGCGACTGCTGGCGCTCAGATCTTTGCAAAGGGAGGCAATGCTATTGATGCCGCCGCCGCGATGCTTGCCGCGGGATGCACAATGTGGGACACGCTCTCGTGCGGCGGGGAAACGCAAGCCCTGATCTACGATCCTCACACCGGCAAAGTCATCGGTATAGATGCGCTCGGTGTCGCGCCAACAGGGGCTACTGCGGAATTTTATAGAGGCAAACGCTACAAGTTTCCGCCCGAGTACGGGCCGCTCGCCGCAGTCACGCCGGGTACCGTCGGAGGACTGCTGACGATGCTCGCCGAATACGGCAAGCTGTCACTGGCACAGGTACTGGCACCCGCCATCCAGATGGCGGATGGCTACCCGATCGAAGCACAACTCACGAATACCATCGAGCGCGACAAGAAGTGGATCAAGCAGTGGAAGTATTCACCGCAGATCATGCTCACTCACCTGGGCAGTACGCGCGAGGCGCCAGAGCCCGGCGAGATATTCGTGCAAAAGGATCTCGCCGATACCTGGCGCAAATTGGTGGAAGCCGAGCAGCAGGCGGTGCGGGCGGGGAAGACGCGCAAGCAGGCTATCTACGCGGCGTACGATCGCTTTTACAAGGGAGATATCGCACGCGAGCTCGTGCGCGGCGTACGTGAAGATGGCGGATTGATAACGATGCAGGACCTCGCCAATTGGAAGGTCCGCATCGAAGAGCCATTGCACGTGAGCTACAAGGGAATCGAGGTCTATAAGCTCCCGATCTGGCAGCAGGGGCCAGCTATGCTCGAAGCGCTCAACATCCTGGAGAACGCTGATGTAAAGGGCATGGGATACAACTCACCGAAGTACCTGCATCTCATTTATCAGACGATGAGTCTGGCGTTCGCTGATCGCGACTTCTATTACGGCGATCCGTATTTCCCGCCCGCGGAGCCAGTGAAGGGATTGTTGTCGAAGGGTTACGCCAAAGCGCGCTACGCGCAGATCGACTGGAGTAAGAACGACCCATCGATCAAACCCGGCGACCCATATCCTTTTCAGGCGGACAAGAATCCGTACGCAGCGCAGCTCGCCAGCTGGAATATCGCCGCGTTTGCGCCTCGAGACTCAGCGCGAAGCGGACAGCAGGACGCTCCCGTTCCTGCTACGGTGCCCCCTCCGCGCGACTCGGCGTTTCTCGATTCGTTTTATGCGGGCACCACCTCAATTGAATCGGCAGATGAAGAGGGCTGGGTAGTGAGCGTTACGCCGAGTGGCGGTTGGGTGCCGGCGGTGATCGCCGGTCACACCGGCATCGGGCTGAGTCAGCGCGCGCAGAGTTTTGTCACCGACGAGAGCGACGGTCCGTTCAATGTCATCGAGCCGGGGAAGCGTCCGCGCGTGACGTTGACTCCGACGCTGGCGCTCAAGGACGGAAAGCCGTTCCTTGCGTTTGCCGTGCAAGGAGGCGATTCGCAGGATCAGAATCTGCTCCAATTTTTCCTCAACGTTGTCGAGTTCGGGATGACAGTGCAGCAGGCGGTGGAAGCCCCGAACATCAACAGCTACCAGATGCGGTCATCGTTCGGCGCGCACGAAGCGCGTCCGGGTCTGCTGGAAGCAGCGACATCGCTCCCCGATTCCGTCCGCGCTTCGCTGAAGTCGATGGGTTACACACTCCAGTTCGTGCAGCGGAGCTCGGGCCCGATCAACGCGATCCTCTTTGATCGAAAACACGGAACGATGTGGGGAGGATCGAGCAATCATGGAGAGGACTACGGCGTAGCCTGGTAGCCGAGTACTACGACGGCCTCTGCACCACTAGCTCGCGTCGATGCGTCGCTGTCCTGCCCGGTGGCAGCGGTGTGTATCCAAGCGCCTCGTAGAATCGCGCTGCTGTCGGTGTGTCGGTTCGCAGCACCAGTGCGCGGTACGTCCGTTGCGCAGCCTGCTCGAGGAGTTGCACGAGCCGCCGGCCTATTCCTCGACGCCGAGCGTCAGGCCGCACATAGATATGTCGAAGGCGGCCGAGGGCGGGTTCGCCGCTGTATGGATCGGCCATGAGGCCGCCGATCGCAATGATGTTTGTTCCCTGGTACGCTGCGAGGAGTAGTTCGCCCGGTCTGTTGAAACACTCCTTGCCCTCTTGCCACTCGCGCACCAGACGCTCGCCGAAGTGGAATCCTTCGTCAATGCTCGCCGCTAATAACGGAGCGAGTGCGTCAGTCGGTAGTGTCTCGATGCGCTGAAATTCGCTCATTGGGTGGCAGCGTAACGACGAGCTACGATTTATAGCGTCTTTGACAGACAGACGCTGGTCGCGGACGACGCCACATATTCGCCGTAGGCTGAGATCGCAGTGAATCCAGCGCGGCGGTAGAGCGCGAGCGCCTCGGCTTGTCGGGTCCCCGTCTCGAGTACGAGGCAAGCGAGGCCGAGCGCGCGTCCTTCGGTCTCGAGCCGATAGAGCAACGCACGCCCGATGCCTTGCCCCCTCACATCCGGCGCGACGTACATGCGCTTGAGTTCTCCCACCCTCGACCCGAGTTCGCGCACGAGCGCGGGCTCACGAATGGAACGAAGCGCGCCGCATCCAACCGGGCGTCCGTGCCAGCGCGCTACGAGGAAGATGCCGTTGCCAGGCGCGACCTCGTCCGGGTCCAGCCTGAAGTGATTGGCGCCCGGCTCCGGGTAGAGCGCCGAAAGCTCGCCATTCAGCGCCGCAATGAGCGCTTCCGCGACTGGGTTAGCAAGAGTCTCCGCTGCGATCTCGAGCGCATTTTGTAGCGCTGCCTGCCCTTCCGCCTTGCGCGCCATTCCGTAGCTTAGCGAGTACGCGTCGGCTCGGGCGAGCCGTACGGGAGCGACGAGGCGCACAACCTCTCTGGAGGGTGCGAACGACTTCTACACGCGGGAGGTGTCATGTTGGGAA
>DASWCI010000154.1:0-22382 GCA_036390195.1 Gemmatimonadaceae bacterium | reverse complement strand
CCTAGCAGTCCAAGTTTGTGCATCACCCGCTCGTCGAGCCCCTGCTCGTGGAAAAGCAGCGGGATCTGGTAAATGCTCGGTACGTCTCGACTCTCGATGACCGCGCCGAACTCGACGTTGCAGAAGAGCGCGATCTTGCGTTTCACTTCCTCGGAGAGGGCGCGCTCGGTTCTGCAGATAAGAATGTCAGGTTGAATTCCGATTTCCATCAGCTCGCGAACGGAGTGCTGCGTCGGTTTGGTCTTTACTTCTCCCGAAGCCGCGATAAACGGCACGAGCGTGAGGTGGATGAAAATCGCGTTCTCTCGTCCGATATCGTGGCGGAACTGGCGGATCGCCTCGAGGAACGGTAGTGACTCGATATCACCGACCGTGCCTCCGATCTCGACAATTACGACGTCGCTCTCTGGCGCCAGCCGCTTCATTGCGGCTTTGATCTCATCCGTGACGTGGGGAATCACCTGCACCGTAGAGCCCAGGTACTCACCACGACGCTCCTTCGTGATGACGCTCAGGTAAATGCGGCCAGTCGTAATGTTGTTAGCCTGAGCGAGTGAGCGATCGATGAAACGCTCGTAGTGACCCAGATCGAGATCCGTCTCAGCGCCGTCGTCGGTGACAAAGACCTCGCCGTGCTGAAACGGCGACATTGTACCTGGATCGACGTTCAGATATGGGTCGAACTTCATGATCGTGACCCGCATTCCGCGCTCGACCAGAAGTCGTCCAAGCGATGCTGCTGCAATTCCCTTCCCGAGCGAGGAGACCACGCCGCCCGTGATGAAGATGTAGCGCGTCTGCTGGCTGGAACTACCTTGCATTGCTCACTGCTCCTGCCATAAAGGCATCCCAGCGCGCGTTGGCACGCTCCAGGTCTTCTTCGGTGTCGATCCCGCTCGCGGGTGCCTCGTTGGTGACTGCAACTCCAAATGGCAAGCCGGCGGCCAATGGCCGGAGCTGCTCGAGACGCTCGATCTCTTCCAGCGGGTGCGGAGGCAACGAGACCCATTCTCGAAGAGCCTCCCGCGTATACGCATACACTCCAATGTGCTGTAAAGTCCTTTCAGCCTGCTTCGCAGAGTCGGCTCGATCGCGAAGGTAGGGGATCGGGGCGCGCGAGAAATAGAGTGCTCGGCCGTCATCACCAACCACTACTTTGACGAGGCTTGGAGTATCCAGTATCTCGGTGCTTGCGCGTGAAGCAGCCGTACCGAGTGGAAAGCGGCCCGATGAAACCAGCTCTGCTGCACCGCTCACCGCCCCGGAGCCGATGAAGGGCTCGTCTCCCTGAACATTCACGATCGTGCCATACCCGCGAAATCGCTGCTGAAATGCAACTTCGGCCACTCGTTCGGTGCCCGAGCCATGCCTGTCACTCGTCATCACGCACTCTGCCCCGGCCTGCTCAACGGCTGATGTGACCGATTCGTCGTCGGTGGCAACGACGACTGCATCAGCGACGTTCATTTGAGAGATTCTTTGCCAAACCCGGACTATGAGGGGGAGTCCGGAAAGGAGACGTAGGGGTTTGCGGGGGAGGCGCATGGCGCCGAGGCGCGCCGGAATTACTACTAGCGTCCCCATTTACCCACCTGTTTTCGCGCGACACGATGCAAAAGTCACGCTCAGTAATATACCAAGCGGTCAGAACCGGAGCAAACTACGTTTTCTGCTCGAGCTCAGAGAGAAGCGCCGAAAGAAAAGGCCGATCTGCGAGAGAACGGAGAGCGATTTCGCGCCGGATCAATGCTGTAATCGATCCGAATCAGGCTGACCCCTACGCCGATACCCACATTCTGGATCAGTGAAGCTAGCCGGTCGATGCCGGCGTTTCCCGCCGCGTATCTCAGGCCGATGTAGGGATTCCCAACATATGGGAGCTGAATGCGTTCGAACGGAACTGTGTAATCGCCCTGTACATAAAGAAGGTGGTCACCACCCAGCGCGAGAAGATTTACGGTCGCGAGCGTGCCGGATCCGCCGAGATACGCGAAGCGCTGAGCAGGCGCGACGCCGCCACCACCGGTCATCACCGCGTGAGTCTTGAACGTGAATGTCTGAGCTCCGAATGTCGGGAAGGAAACGCGACCATCGATAGTCGCCTGTGTGAAAGAGTCTCCCGGCTGATAACAAACGGGAACCGGAACTCCAGAACAAACGGGTTTGAGTGCCGTGCGAACGGATTGTTCGAGCAAGCCGTCGAGCTTTGCTTCGAAATCTCCTCGCACAAACTCAAAGGCTGCTCCACCAAACACTGAGGTGACGCTTCCTTTCGCCACGCGCGGATTCGCCCTGCGCATCTTGAGGTTGCCCTTGCGTCCGAAAAAACTCCATGGTGACTTGGTGGGTGCGAGGGATCCCGTCGACCAGTCGCGCTCCAGGTTTCCGCCGATGAAGGGCGTCACGATAATCGACGTGCCGGTCAGCGCGCGGGAAAACCGCGCGTTCGCACGATCGCCTCGATACCAGTTGCGCGCGTCACTGCCGACAAGGAAGGCCGCCGCGGTGTTCGTGAGATCCTGACGGATCCACGCATCGTTGGTGAATGTGCCTCGTCCAACGAAGAACTTGATCTCGTTGTCGTCGCCCGGCCGCATGATTCCTTCGAGCGATGGATCCCACTTGCCAAGATTGGAGCGATAGCTGACAAGTGCATCGACCTCGAGCTTTCCCTCCCCTGCCTCGAGCTTGGGACCCCAGGGCAGAGTAAGACCGTTGACACGGTCGTACGCAGGCATACGCAGACCGAAGCCGAGCGGCAGCGATATCGGCGAATCATGGTAGTCCGCGTACGCCGTATCAGGACGTGCGGCGGTCGTGTCCTGGGCGCGAAGCGGAGAGATGACCGCTGCGAGTGTGCCGATAAGGGTGAGAGACCCGCGTAGCTTCATCATCCGATGGTCAGAAAGTTCCGAAGAATTTCCTTACCGTTTTCGGTAAGTATCGATTCCGGGTGGAATTGCACACCCCATACCGGATGCTCGCGATGTCGAATCGAGTGGATCTCACTCGGGTCGTCCTTTGCACTCGCCACGATCTCCAGCTCGGTAGGCAGCGAGTCGGTCTCGACCACGAGGGAGTGGTATCGCATGACCTCGAGCGGGTTGGGAATATTCCTGAATATTCCAGTTCCATTGTGACTGATGCGGGACGTCTTCCCGTGCATCAGTTTTCGGGCGCGTACGACTTTACCGCCGTAGGCTTCGCCAATAGCCTGGTGGCCGAGGCAGACACCAAGGATCGGAATGCTTTTCCCCCAGCGCCGGATTGCGGCTACGCTGATTCCCGCCTCTGATGGGGTGCACGGCCCTGGGGAGATTACGATGCGAGTGACTCCCATCGCTCCGATATCGTCGACGCTGATCTCGTCGTTGCGCTTTACGACGGGAGTTTCGCCCAGCTCACCCAGATATTGAACCAGGTTGTATGTAAACGAATCGTAATTATCCAGGACGAGGAGCATCGATAATTCTAGTTGGTCGGCTTCAAGACCGCGGATGGAACTGCTTGTGAACGGTCCTCAGGTACTCACGGTCGACATGGGTGTAGATCTGCGTGGTCGAGATGTCGACGTGACCTAGCATCTCCTGCACTGCTCTGAGATCTGCGCCGCCTTCCAGCAAGTGTGTCGCAAATGAATGACGCAGAGTATGCGGCGACACCGGCTTTGTGATTCCTGCCTGCTTCACGTACTTGCGCAGGATTTTCCACGCGCCCATGCGCGAGAGTGGCTGCCCGCGCGCATTGAGAAAGAGGATGCCTTTGCCTTCGCCCTTCTCGAGCGAAGGCCGAAGCTCACGCAGGTAAACGGCAATCGCTGCAATCGCGCGACGACCAATCGGAACCAGTCGCTCTTTGGCGCCTTTGCCGAAGACGCGCACAAGGTGATCCTGCAGCATCACGTCGCGTACGCCGAGCGAGATCCACTCGGAGACTCGCAATCCTGCACCGTACGCCAGCTCGAGCATGGCCCTGTCACGGAACGCGAGCGGCTCATCAAGCGATGGAGCGGCAAGAAGCTTTTCGACCTCTTCCACACCGAGCACTTCGGGAAGTGTGCGCCACCGCTTGGGGGTCTCGAGCCGCTCACTCGGGTCACGCACCACGTGTCCTTCGCCGACGAGAAACTTGAAGTAAGTTCGCACAGCCGACACGTTGCGCCTGATCGATGCTGGCGAAAGTCCGAGGTCTTTAAGGTGGTACACGTATTCGCGAAGCATTCGCGCACCAACGTTCGTCGGGGATGACGCTCCCTTCACGCTGACGTAGGTGACGAAGCGGGCAATATCCAGCTTGTACGCGTGGCTCGTCCGTACGGACGCGCCCTGCTCCAGTGCGAGAAAGTCGTCGAAGCGCTCGATGTAAAATGCGCGTGCGACGGCGTCGTCCAGCTTTTTATTACTCACGGTCTCGAGTGTGTCGCTTGCCAAGCCAAATCCCGACTACGAGGACGACAATACCTATCGCGATTGCGGCAGCAACCTTGCCGGATCGGACCAAATACCGTTGAACGAGATCCCAGTTGTCGCCGGCACGGAATGCCAGAAAAGTAATGAGAGCGAACCAGACCGCGGACGCGCTTGCGACGGAGAGCATCACTCTGAAGGCGGGGAGCCTCATTGCTCCGGCGAACGGCGGGACGATTGCCCGCACGCCTGGGAGAAAACGGCTCACGAATAGTCCGGTAAAGCCATATTTCTTGTGCAGTTTCTTGATTCTGGCCTCGGCGTCGGGGCCCGCGTATCTCTCTATTCTTCGTAGAAACACCTTCGCGCCGAACCGGCGCCCAAGCGTATAGGTAACTCCCGCACCCGCGACGTTTCCGAGCCATGCGAGCAGGAACACAGTGAACGGAGATCCGTGGGCCCTATCAGCCAGAAAGCTTCCAAACGCGATCACCGCATCCGAGGGAAACGGCGGAAAGAAGTTTTCGAACGCGGAGAGCGCGGCGATCGCCACGTAGAGTGATCCGAGCGGCAAGTCACCGAGCCAGCCGGTCAGTGTCTGGAGCATTCGCTAGCGATTTCGTTTCAGGGTGGCGACTGCAATGCAGGCAAGTCCTTCGCTTCGCCCGATCCAGCCCATGCCTTCATTCGACTTTCCTTTGACGCTCACGCTCGACGAATCGATACCGAGAGCTGAGGCCAAACGCGCCCGGATTTTTTCGCGGTGAGGCGATAGCCGCGGGGATTCCGCAACGACACTGACATCAACCTGATTCACGCTGTAGCCGGCGGCTGATACTTGCCTCACGGCCGCCTCGAGCATTCCAATGGAGTCGCGCCCCTTGTTGGCCGGATCGGTCTCCGGAAACATCTCACCGATGTCGCCCTGCCCCGCGGCGCCGAGGATCGCGTCAGTTATGGCGTGGCAGATTGCGTCGGCATCAGAATGACCCAATAGGCCGGTTTCCGATGGTATTAAAACGCCGCCGAGGATTAGAGGGCGGCCGGGGGCAAACCGATGAGAATCGTAGCCGACGCCGACGCGAATTGTCGCGTCGGGTTCACGCTGCATCCGCCTGGACGGCAGCCGGAGCCGGCGGATCGACCAGCGTGTAGTCCTGCTTTCTGCGGGCGGGGGTGAAGCCGGCGTCGCGGATCAATCGCTCCATCTCCGCGGTGGAGGTGCGATGGGTCGTGTTCGCGGCCGACACGACGTTTTCTTCAATCATGAGCGAGCCAAAATCGTTGCACCCGAATCGGAGCGCGATCTGGCCGATCTTCATTCCCATGGTTACCCAGCTCGACTGAAGGTTCGGCACGTTATCGAGGACAATTCGTGCGAAGGCAACTGTACGCAGATACTCGTTGGCGCCCGTCTTCGGCTGGTGCGACATCGTCGGCGTGTTCTCGGGCTGCAGCGGCCAGCAGATGAAAGCAGTGAAGCCTCCAGTACGCGCCTGAACCTCTTTCACGCGCTGAAGGTGCTCGAGCCGCTCGGCGAGCGTTTCGCCAAGGCCGTACATCATCGTCACGGATGTCTTCATGCCCTCGCCGTGTGCGAGCTCCATGATCTCGAGCCAGCGATCGGCGCCGGCTTTCTTGGGGGCTACTATGTCGCGAACGCGTTGAACGAGTATTTCTCCTCCTCCACCAGGAATCGAATCGAGTCCCGCTCTTCGCAGCTCGCGAATCACTTCGATCGCATCCAGCCGAAACAGCTTGGCAAAAAAGTCTATCTCGCTCGGGCTGAACCCATGGATGTGGATGGGATGGTTTCGCTTGATGTACTTCATCAAGTCCAGGTACCACTCGAACGGAATGTACGGGTTGTGGCCACCCTGGATCAGTATTTGGACGCCACCAAGCGCCTTGAGCTCGTCGATCTTGGCGCCGATTTGCTCGAACGAAAGCGTGTAGCCTTCGCCGTGTTTGGGTCGACGCGCAAATGCGCAAAACCCGCAGTCAGCGACGCAGACGTTGGTGTAATTGATGTTTCGATCGATGATGTAAGTGACTGTGTTTCGGGGATGCTTTCCCTGGCGGACGCGATCCGCCTCCATGCCAAGCTCGAGGAGCGGAGCATTCGTGTAAAAATCGAGCAGGTCGCGCGTCACGCTCATGCTGCGGGAAGAAAGGTCAGTGTGCCGTTCGGGATCCGACCGCGCTCGACTAGCCGTCGGTAGAATTCGGTGAGCCCGGCAAGGTGCGGATACGATAATCCATAGTCCAGCCCTGAAAGGTATTCCGCGCAGATCTCCTTCTTTACCCCTGTAGCTTCATGCGCTTGCGCGGCCAAGTCCGGGAGATGCGTGAGACCCCAGTTTCTGGAGGCAATAAGCCCGGCGTGCGCAACGAGCGCGGCTTTGACTTCGGTTGTGCGCTGCGCCACCCAAACGGCGAAGACGAACGGTTGTTCGGTCCATTCCTTCCACACCTGACCAAGGTCGTAGGCATACGGATAACGATCGCGATGGCGAGTTCCCAGCACGAGGGCTGCGTCACCGATGACGAGGCGCGCCTCGGCGTTGTGATCGTTGGACTCGACAATGTCAGTGACCTCGGCGTCACCAGCAACGAAGCGCGGCTTTGCGCGCCAGACATTCTCGAACAGCAGCTCAAGGAGCGCCACACTGGTCATGGAGCTTCTGCTCACGAGCACCCGTCGCGATGTCAGCTCACTGGCAGGATATCGCGAAAACAGCATCACGCTGCGTACTGGCCCATCGCAGGAGATCGCCAAGTCGGGGAGCAGCAGGTATCGATCGGCATCACGCGCGTACTCGACCGCGGAGACGACGCTGATGTCCAGCTCGCCCGCAGCCATTCGGCGGTTGAGATCGGTCGGGACTCCGTCGACGAGCTTGGCCTCGAGCGCGACAAGGCCGCGATCAATGGCGCCGTAAACCGGATAGCAATTGATGTAGGGAATGCGTCCAATCTTCATCAGGCCGCCACCGCCGGCGCCCGCTCAAATACACGCAGAATGTTGTAGAACGAGTCGCGCTCGGCCGGAATCTTTCCGGCTGAGCGAATTAGCTCGAGAATCTCGTCGAGACTCAAGCCCTGCGCAGTGTGTGCGCCCGCTTCATGGTAGATCTTCTCGCGAACTACCGTTCCCTCGAGATCATTCACGCCGAACGCGAGTGACGTCTGCGACAGGAACGGAGTGACCATTATCCAGTGAGTCTTGATGTGGTCAAAGTTGTCGAGGAAGAGGCGGCCCACGGCTAGATTGCGCAGGTCGTCAAAGCCAGTCGTCGCGGTTCCCTGCCGGCCGAGCTCGATGCCCAGCTCATTGTTGTCAGGATGGTAGGCGAGCGGAATGTACGCGAGAAATCCGTGCGACTCGTCCTGCAGATCGCGAAGCATCGACAGGTGTTCGATCCGATCCTGGATTGTCTCAACATGCCCGTAAAGCATGGTGCAATTGGATCTGATGCCGAGTCGATGGGCGGTACGATGCACTTCGATCCAGTCTTCGCCGGCGAGTTTTTTGTCCGCAATTGTCATGCGGACGCCCTTGCCAAATACTTCCGCGCCGCCACCTGGCAATGTGTCGAGACCGGCGTCATGAAGCGCCGTCAACACTTCCTCGATCGACATCTTGTCGATGCGCGCGATGTGGGCGATCTCGACGGCAGTGAGCGCCTTGATGTGAACGTGCGGGTATCGAGACTTCAGTCCGCGGAACATCTCGCTGTAGTACGCGAGGCCGGCTTTCATGTCGAGGCCACCAACGATATGAAACTCTTTAGTCAATCCGTTCGCCGCTGCTTCCGCTTCAGCGTATACCTCGTCCAGGGTGTAGTGATATGCTCCCTCTTCCTTCGGCAGGCGCGCAAAGGAGCAGAACACGCAGGTTTTTCGGAGATAGCAAACGTTGGTCGGATTTATGTGCTGGTTGGCGGCGAACGTGACGACGTCGCCGTTCTTACGGCGATTCGCGTAGTCGGCGAGCAATCCAAGCCCGAGGAGATCAGGCGTCGTGAAGAGAAGGTCCGCATCCGTGTGAGTCAGTCGCGTCTTCGACTGCACCTTTTCGCCAACGGCTCGGAGCTTCCGATCGGAGATTTTTCCGAGGTCGAGCGAGATCTCGCCGCTCACGGTGCTAGCTCTCGAAGCGTCTGATGGCGAGGGTGGTGTTGTGCCCACCGAAGCCAAAGCTATTGCTGATGACGGCGTTGACTTCACGATTAACGCAGACGTTGGGTGTAAAGTTGAGATCGAGCTCGGGATCGGGATGATGGTAATTGATCGTAGGAGGAATCACCCCGTTGCCGACGACCATCGTGCTTATCACTGCCTCGACTGCACCTGCCGCTCCGAGCATGTGGCCCGTTGCCGACTTCGTCGAGCTCACGTTCACGTCCTTCGCATATTCCCCAAACACGGCCCGGATTGCGCGAGTCTCATTGAGATCGTTCGCGGGAGTCGAAGTGCCGTGCGCGTTGATGTACTGGATGTCTTTGGGCTCCAGACCGGCATCCTTGAGGGCCCGCTTCATCGCTCGTTGCGCGCCTTCGCCGTCGGGGGCGGGAGCTGTAAGGTGATACGCATCGCCAGTCGCGCCGTACCCCACTATTTCGGCGTATATCTTTGCACCGCGATTGAGGGCCTGCTCGAGCTCTTCGAGGATCAGGATTCCGGCGCCCTCGCCCATGACGAACCCATCGCGCGTCGCATCGAATGGACGGGACGCGGTCTCGGGACTGTCATTACGCTCGGATAGTGCCTTCATGTTGGCGAATCCGCCGATTGCCATCGGCGTCACGGTGGCCTCGGCCCCGCCGGTGATCATTATGTCGGCGTCACCGTACTGGATGGTTCTGAATGCATCACCTATTGCATGAGCACTGGTAGCGCAAGCTGAAACAGTGGCGTAGTTTGGCCCTTTGGCGTTGAACTGCATCGAGACAATGCCAGCGGCGATGTCAGCGATGAACATTGGGATGAAGAAAGGAGAGATCTTCCCCACACCGCGCTCGCGGTAGACGTCGTGCTGTTCTTCGAAGCTCTTGAGCCCCCCGATCCCGCTTCCGATGATCACACCGATCCGGTCGGGGTCCATTCCATTGCTGCCGTTGGCTAGCCCCGCGTCGGTCATCGCTTGCCGCGCAGCTGCGACGGCGTACTGCGTGTATTGGTCCGCTCGCCGCGCTTCCTTGCGCTCCATGTAGTTGAGCGGATTGAATCCCTTGACTTCCGCGGCGAATCGCACGGGGAAATTCGAAGCGTCGAACTTCGTGATTGGCGCGGTTCCCGACTTCCCCTCAATCAGGGCCCGCCAGGTCGTCGCCACATCGTTCCCGACCGGGGTAATCGCCCCCATGCCGGTGACGACGACTCGTCGCTTCATTACGCTCCGACCTTCTGGTTCAGATAGCCGAGGGCGTCACCGACGGTGCGCAGTTTCTCGGCATCCTCATCAGGAATGTCGATGTTGAACTCCTTCTCGAACTCCATCACGAGCTCGACGATGTCCAGGCTGTCGGCACCGAGATCCTCGATGAAGCTCGCCTCGTTCGTCAGCTTTTCACGCTCCACACCGAGCTCTTTCTCGATGATGTCTTTGACCTTGTCGGAATTGTCGGCCATTTGATGGATTGCCTCGCGGTTGTGGGGTGTCGTGGAAATATACCTAACCGAATATCTGATACAAAGTTACATCACCATTCCACCGTCTACGGTGAAGACGGCCTCGGGTTACATCACCATTCCGCCATCCACCACGAACACCTGCCCCGTGATGTACGAGGCGAGGTCCGAAGCGAGAAAAGCGACGATGGCAGCAATATCCTGTGCGCTTCCGAGACGTTCGAGTGCAATCTGTTTGCCTAGCGCCTCGCGAGCTTCTTGAGTCATGGAGGCGGTCATCTCGGTTTCGATGAATCCGGGGGCGACCGCATTAACGAGAATGTTGCGCGAGCCGAGCTCCTTCGCCACTGATTTGGTGAGCGCGATAAGCCCCGCTTTGCTGGCAGAATAGTTCGCCTGACCCTTGTTGCCGATCATTCCTACAATACTCGCGATGTTGATGATCCGGCCACTTCGCTTCTTCATCATCCCCCTCGAGACGGCGCGAATCGCGGCAAACGCCCCTCTCAGGTTGGCGTTCAGAACAGCATCCCAATCCTCGTCCTTCAATCGCATTACCAGGTTGTCGCGCGTAATGCCGGCGTTATTGACGAGAATGTCAATGGACCCGAAGGCTTTCTCCACGTCATCGACGAGTTTCGCGACGGCTGCCGTGTCAGTAACGTCGGCAGCGAACCCCTTGGCGTTGCGACCGATAGCAGAGGCTGCTTCATCTGCGCGCTGTTGATCGCGCCCAACAACCGCTACGCGAGCACCAGATTCAGCGAACGCTTCAGCAATCGCGCGCCCTATACCGCGTGTGCTACCGGTGACCAGTGCGTTCTTTCCACTCAGGTCAATCTTCATTGCGTAACCAACTGGCGAAGCTTTTCGACTTCGGCGGCCGTTCCGCACGTGAAGGTGCGCGCGCCTTTGACCAGCCTTCCCATCAAACCGCTGAGGATATTTCCCGGGCCCATCTCGACGTAGAAAGCGTCGGCAAATTGTTTGGCGATGTTTCGTATCTCGGCCGACCACCGGACAGGCGATGTAAGCTGGCGCAACAATAAATCCTTCCCTTCGACGGCCGTAGTCGAGGGTAATGCAGTCACGTTCGAGTAAACGGGATAGACTGGGTCAGTGAACGCGGAGGTGGCGATCGCGTCTGTGAGTCCCACTACGGCCGGCTCCATTAGCGGGGAATGGAACGCGCCGCTGACGGGGAGCTTGATCGTTCGCCTGGCGCCGGCATCCTTGGCGAGCTCCATAGCGCGCTCGACGCCGGCGATCTCGCCTGAGATAACGACCTGTTCGTCGGTATTGAAGTTCGCGGGCACGACAAGTCCCGAATCCCTGGTGGCGCGCTCGCAGATCTCTTCGATCGGTGTGCTTGTCGTGCCGAGGATTGCAGCCATCGTTCCCGGACGCGAGGTGCCGGTCTCGAACATGAGCTCGCCGCGTCTTCTCACTAGCCGAGCAGCGCCGGGAAGACTCACCGCGTCAGCAGCGTGATAAGCGGTAAATTCTCCGAGAGAATGTCCAGCCGCGGCCCGGACATGAGGACGGAGCGCGTCTTTTGTAAGTGCCCATACTGCTGCGCCGTGGGCAAACAGGGCGGGCTGTGCATTACGAGTCAAGGTCAGCTCGTCAGCGGGGCCTTCGAAGCAAAGTCGACTGAGGTCTTCGCCAAGCGCGGCGTCAACCTCGCCAAAAACGCCGCGTGCGATTGGGAATGCGTCGGCCAGATCCTTTCCCATTCCCGGCTTCTGCGAGCCCTGGCCGGGAAAGAGTAGTACGATGTCCACCGCCTAAAAGCGAATGACCATCGACGCCCAGGTGAATCCGGCGCCAAATGCGACCATCATCACCGTCGAGCCTTCCTTGACCCTGCCCGACTCGATCGCCTCATCGAGTGCAATCGGAATCGACGCGGAAGAAGTGTTGCCGTAGCGATCAACGTTTACGTACACCTTGTCCATCGATATTCCGGAATGCTTCGCCGTCGCTTCGATGATTCGAACGTTGGCCTGGTGAGGAATCAGTAGATCGATGTCCGAGCCGGTGAGCCGTGCTCCATCGAGCGCGCGGTCGGCGGCGTCGGACATGGATCGCACCGCATGCTTGAAGACCTCACGCCCCGCCATCTTCACTAGGTGTGAGCGCTTCTCGAGCACCTCAGCAGACATAGGCACTGTAGCACCTCCTTCAGGGCGATAAAGGAGGTCCGCGAGCTTACCATCGCTGCGCATATACGCCGAAAGAATTCCCTTGCCGTGGTGCCGGCTTCGTTTGAGAACCGCGGCACCCGCACCGTCGCCGAAAAGCACGCACGTAGAACGGTCTTTCCAGTCGACGATCGCGCTCATTTTTTCCGACCCGATCACGAGCGCGGTCTCCGCAGTTCCAGACATAATCAATCCCTCGGCCGTGCTCATCGCGTAGAGCCAACCGGCACAGGCAGCGCCAACATCGAATGCCGCGGCGCGAGTCGCGCCCAGATCCGCCTGGATGTCAACTGCTGTGGATGGTAGAAGTCGGTCAGGCGTCGCGGTGCTCAGCACAATCACATCGATCTCGCCGGGATGGACATTTGCGGCAGACATCGCATGGCGTGACGCTTCTGCCGCCATCGAACAGGTCGTCTCTCCATTCTTCGCCAGTCGGCGCTCGACGATGCCGCTCCGCTCTACGATCCATTCGTGCGACGTCTCGATACCGATGGACGCGAAGTCGTGATTCGTCATCACGTGCTTCGGCAGCCCTCGTCCAGTCCCCACTACTGCAGCTATTGGTCTTTTCATGCCGACTCCGCGGCGGCGTTGATCGCCGGCTCGGCCTCCTCTAATCTCCTGCCGATCTGCTCGTTCATTCGGGTCTCGACAGCACGCACGGCGACTTTGATTGCGTTCTTGATTGCGCGCGGCGGAGAGTTTCCGTGGCAGATGATGCTCACGCCTCGGACTCCGAGAAGCGGAGCGCCGCCATAGGCAGTTGAATCGAATCCTTTGAGAGCAACTTTGACGTCTTCAGCATTGATCCCTGGATGCTCGCTGAGGACACGCACGATCAACGGTGCCACCGCTTCGTAGAACTTCAGCACGACGTTACCCACAAAACCATCGCAGATGACGACATCGAAGGGACCGCGCTCGCTCGCGCCGGCAGGCAGATCGCGACCCTCGAGATTTCCATGAAAGTTGAACCCAGCCTTCCGAAAGAGGAGGTGCGCCTCCTTCACGACGGCATTTCCCTTCTCCGGCTCCTCTCCTATTGAGAGCAGGCCAATCGAGGGATTGGGACGACCGAAGATGCATTCAGCGTAAACCGCGCCAAGCCACGCGAACTGCAGGAGCTCAGTACTCGAGCAGTCCACATTTGCCCCTGAATCGAGTACGATGACTGGATCGCGAGCGGTTGGAAAGACGGTTGCGATCGCAGGCCTCGTAAGCCCGGGCTGCAGCTTGAGGAGCATCGCCGAGGATGCCATCTGCGCGCCGGTATTGCCGGCGGAGACGAAGGCGTCAGACTTTCGGTCCACCTGCAACCTGAGTCCGACGATCATCGAGCTGTTGGGCTTTTTGCGCAGGCCGGCGGTTGGCTTCTCCGACATCTCGATGACGTCCGGCGCCTCGACGATGCCGATGCGTTGGCGCGAAGCCGCGGCCTGAGCAAGCTCGCCTGCGAGCGCTCTATCGAGCTCCGCTTCGATCACCGACGTACGCCCAACGAGCTGCACTGTATGTGCGCCGTCGAGTTCCTGCAGAGCAAGTAGAGCGCCGGCGATTGTAGCTTTGGGAGCGAAGTCTCCCCCCATAGCGTCCAACGCTATTCGCGCCAAACTACGCTTCCTTTGGCTCTACTCGCTGTTCGCCTGCGTAGTACCCGCACTCTTCGCAGACATGATGCGGACGCTTCATGCTCTGACAGCGCGAACACTTCTGAATGACGATCGCAGGCGCGATTTTGTGGGTGTTGCGCGCGCGCTTCTTTCGCTTCGAGGTGCGTCGCTTTGGGACGGCCATTGTTTCTGTTCCTTAGGGTTGTAATACGTGCTAGTGCGTTTTGCTTCGATGCTTGAGCAAGGCGTCCCAGCGCGAATCAGTCTTGGTTGGTGTGCAGTTGCACGTGCTTTCGTTCAGGTTGGTGCCGCAAGTGGCGCACAATCCTTTGCAATCTTCCCGGCATTGAACGAATCCAGGGGCGCTCAGAAGCCAGGTTTCCCTGACTGCCGACCGAAGATCCAGCATTCTTGCATTTGGATCGTACAGAAAGACGTCGGGATCGTCCGCCTCCTCGGCTCCGATCTCGGCGAGTAGAAGATGTACGTCTTCATCGACCTCGACATCGACTTCTTCCAGACACAAACGGCAAGGAAGCTCAACCGCGCCGGAGATCCGACCGGTGAAGTAGAATCTTCCCTCGCCTGTCGACGAGAGCCTACCGGTTACTTGAATCGGCTCTGACGGACGGAGATCTCCCGCTTCCCAGATGGGATCGTCCGGCTGAAGCGAGCCGTTCACCCGAACGGCTTTGGTCTCCAGCGAGCGTATGTCAAAGGACAGCATAAGCCCTTTAAGCTAGCGGGTTTATGACGCCCATTCCAGTCCGGTGCCGACGCTTTTTTTTCGGCTGATGGCTGTCCCAACTGAAGACTACCGGCTGGGGCTATCGGCCGTACGGCTGGGGGCTGCGGGCGCGGCTGCCGGGCGGAGAAGTTAGACGAGATCAGACTCTGGGAAAAAGAAATTTGCTTCACGCTCGGCGTTTTCGTCGGAGTCCGACGCGTGAATTGCGTTCCGCTCCTTCGATTCCGCGTAGAGCTTTCGGATGGTTCCCGGCTCCGCTTCAGCAGGGTCAGTGGCTCCGATCGTCTTTCGGAGGGCGGCCACCGCATCGGCACGCTCGAGCACCATCGGCATGCACTTGCCCGATGTCATGAAGCGAACGAGTGGGGCAAAGAACGGGCGCTCACGATGGACTGCGTAGAACGCTTGCGCCTGTCCCTCAGTGAGGCGAATCACGCGCGCCGCGAGGATCCTGAACCCAGCCTTCTCGAGATGCGCGATGATCTGTCCGCCCTTTCCCGAATTGAAGGCGTCGGGCTTGATAATAGCGAGTGTTTTGTTGCCAGCCATTTATTAGCTCTGTCCTAGCGCATCGCGCGTTTGAGTAGATCCACCACGTCGATTGGCCGCTTGGCAACACCGACGCCGTTTTCCTGAAACGCCTGCATCTTTTCAGCAGCCGTTCCCGCGGATCCGGAAATGATCGCGCCGGCGTGCCCCATGCGGCGGCCTGGCGGCGCCGTTTGGCCGGCGATGAAGCCAACAACAGGCTTCTTCATTTTCTCACGAACGAATCGGGCCGCGTCCTGCTCGTCGGTGCCGCCGATTTCACCGATCATTACGACCGCCCTGGTTGCCGGATCCTTCTCGAACGCATCAAGGCAGTCGATGAAATTCGTGCCGTTAATGGGATCGCCGCCGATTCCGACACACGTCGTCTGACCGATTTTCGCACGCGTCAGCTGATAAACCACCTCGTACGTGAGAGTGCCCGAGCGACTCACCAGACCAACCGGTCCGGGCGTGCAGATGCGGCCAGGGATGATTCCGACGTTCGATTCGCCAGGAGTGATGAGACCTGGACAATTCGGTCCGAGGAGGCGCGAGCCCTTTTCTTTAACGAACGGATAGACACGAGTCATGTCGAGCACGGGCACGCCCTCCGTTATACAGACGATAAACGCGATTCTGGCATCGGCGGCTTCCATCATTGCGTCGGCCGCAAACATCGGTGGGACGTAAATGACTGTCGCATTCGCTTGTGTTTTTCTTACGGCCTCCTCGACGGTGTTGAAGATCGGAACTGTGTCCTCGAATTTCTGACCCCCTTTTCCCGGAGTGACACCGCCAACGACCTGAGTGCCGTATGCGATCATCTGCTTCGCATGGAATGACCCATCGCGACCAGTGATTCCCTGGATCAGCAGACGTGTACCTTTGTCGATGAAAATGCTCACGCTGCCTTTCCCTTGGTCGCGAGAGCAACCGCCTTCTTGACGGCTTCGTCCATGTCTGTCATGGCCGAGAGGCCGTTCTTCTCGAGGATTTGCACGGCGATTTCTTCGTTGGTTCCAGTGAGCCGGATGACGAGAGGAACTTTGAGCGGGTTTTGCTTTATGGCGGTAACGATTCCATTTGCGACGTCGTCGGTTCGCGTGATGCCGCCGAAGATGTTGAAAAGAATCGCTTTGACATTTGGATCACTGGTGATGATGCGGAGAGCGGAGACCACCTTCTCCGGATTGGACGAGCCGCCGATGTCGAGAAAGTTTGCCGGCTCGCCGCCGTAGTATTTCACGAGATCCATCGTCGCCATAGCCAGACCCGCCCCGTTGACGACGCAACCGACATTGCCATCGAGCTTGATGAATGTGAGATTCGCCTTTCTGGCCTCGAGCTCACTCGGATCTTCGGCGGATTCATCGCGCAGGGCAGCAATGTCCCGGCGGCGATCGAGTTCGTTGTCGTCGATGACCATCTTTGCGTCGAGCGCCACCACATCCCCAGTCGGTGTCGTGACGAGGGGATTGATCTCGGCCAGCGATCCTCCGTTCTCCGAGAACGCCTCGTAGAGTTGCTGCAGAATCCTGGCAGTCCGGCGTACCTGATTGATGTCGGAGTACAGGAAAAACGCGAGCTGCATGGCCTCGAAAGGCTGCAAGCCATAGCGTGGATCGACCGGATGCCGGAGAATTTGTTCGGGCGTCTTCGCCGCGACTTCCTCGATGTCTATTCCGCCGGCCGGACTGGCCATGAACACTGGGCGCTTCGAGGCTCGATCGATGATGATGCCGACGTATGCCTCGCTTGCGATGTCAGCCGCCGGTGTCACGAGAACCTTTTGGACCGGCAGCCCCTTGATGGTCAGTTTCAGGATCTGAGCTGCGATGCTCTTGGCCTCTGCCGGTGTGCGTGCGAGCTTGACTCCGCCGGCTTTACCCCGGCCGCCCGCGTGCACTTGCGCCTTCACCACCACTGTTGTTCCGAACTTGCGTGCAGCTGCCTCCGCTTCCTCCGGCGTAGCAGCAACATCGCCCGGCGGGATTGGTATCCCGTATTTCCGGAAAATCTCCTTTGCCTGGTATTCGTGAATGTTCACGCTTGCTCCGAGCGCGTATATAAACGCGGATAATCGACATTGATGTAATCCTGCTAAGGAACGATTTCGGTCCCGCCAACACCCTGCACCGCCGCTCTTCCTCTGCTAAGCTCCGTAATAATGGCACGCCCTTTTGTTCGACGCACGTAGTCGGCAGCGGCGGCAACTTTGGGAGCCATGCTTCCTTCACCGAAAGCGCCTTCGCTGGCAAGCCGATCTGCGTCGGCTATGCTCATCGAGCTGATTGCGCGCTTCTCCTCGGTGCCCCACCCAGTATAAACCGCATCGACATCGGTGAGAATCAGGAACAGCTCGGCACCGAGCTCACTCGCAAGAACCGCGGCGGCGAGATCCTTGTCCACCACCGCATCCACTCCTTCGAGGCCGAGCATTGGATCGCGGTAGATCGGAATGCCGCCGCCTCCGCACGCGATTACAACGGTATCATGCTCGAGCAGCGTCCGAATCGTTGCGATTTCGTGAATTGCAAGCGGTCTTGGACTTCCTACGACCCGCCGAAAGTGTCCCTTTGCATCTTTCTTGACCGGATGACCCTCGGCTCGCAGCTCGCGCGCGCGCACCACCGACAGTCCGTGTCCGATGAATTTTTTTGGATCCTTGAGCGCAGGATCATCTGCAGCGACTTCGACCTGGGTGAGAACTGTTACTACGTCTCTCGAGTTTCCGGCCTTACGTAGAGCATTCTCGAGCGACTGCTGTAACATGTAACCGATCCAACCAGCCGTACCGGCGACCAGTACACCGAGTGGCAGTGGTGCAACCTCGCTACGTGCCTTCTCGTTCCTGACAAGCTCGTCGCCGACCTGTGGCCCGTTGCCGTGAACAATGACGACGCTCCAACCGTCGAGAACGAGATCGACGATTGGGCCCAGACTCTCGCGCGAGTGCCGGAACTGATCGGCGATAGTGGACCGCTCGCCAGGCGGAGACAGTGCGTTACCGCCAACGGCGATGACTGCCGTGCGCGCCGACGTCACTTGCGCGCGGGTGCGATCAGTGCGCCGAGCGAATCGTAAGCGGCGCCAAATGCCTTGAGATCGGCGGCGGCGAGTGCTGCGCGCATGCGGTTGTAGAGGTGAGTCACGGCCGCTCTGAACGTAGAGTCGCTGGCAATTGCTGACGAACCCGCAGCTACTGGTGCCCAAGGCGTCGTCGTAAGCTCTCGGGCGATCCCAGGTGCGCGATAGTCGGCAGCATTTGGAAACGCAGTCATCCATGCCTGCGCTATCGGATCCGGCGCTGGATCCGCGCCGATCATCACTCGCGCAGTGCGCGCATTCACAAGCGCAGTCGCGGCGTGGCGGAAATAACTTCGTTCTTCGCCGGCGAGAACGTAGTGCTGGCTAAGTGGATAATCAGCGGACGCGGAATAGAGCTCGAGCTTCCAGTATAGCGTGTCGGCGTGAAACATCGGCTCGACCATGCTGCCTTGAGCGAAGATCGGGGCGAGAGCGCGAACCCTGGCGCGTACGTCACGCACAGTGACCAGTCTGGCACGGCGAGGTACAGAGTCCGACAACAGATCGAACGACTGGTACGCCCAGGCGTATCCCAGTCGCGACAGGCCGTCTCCGAGACGCTGCCCCGCGACATCAAGTTGCGGATCCGCTACTACAACGAGACCTCGTGCGCCTGGATATGCGAGTGAATCCTGACGCAACAGCTGCTGGCTGCTTGCGTTTGTGACGACGCTGTCGAGTGCGGCGGAAACGGCCGATTTCCGTAAGGCTTCGTCGGAGGCTCCGGTGAGAGCGTATGCCCGCCGCGTAAACTCTGCGCGGGTGCTGGCGTAGGGTCGCTCGCGCGCCAACTGAGTCTCGCGCGGAGTGAGGCGGCGCACGAGCAGGGGCACTATTTCCTGGACGGTCACCGACAACACGACGATCACTGTGACCGCGACAAAGCTCGTGCGAAGCTGACCAGTCCAGCCGCTCAACAACACCGTGATTGCGGCGGCTGCAGTCGCGATCGAGAGTAAGAGCAAGCCAGGCAGCAGCCATTGATGATCGACGTAGGAAAAAAAGCCATCTTCCCCGCTCCCACGAATCAGCAAGTCGTATGATTGTAGCCGGTAGCTCCACACTGTGATGAGAAGCAACAACGTAGTGAGGACGCTCAGATGCCGTCGGACGCGTGCGCTCATGCGAAGCCCCGTGCGTTCCCACCTCAAGCCGGGTGTCAGCGAATACAGAATGACAATCAGAATGGAGACTCCCACGACCAGCAGCATGGTCCAGGTGTACGCTGCCTTTTCGAAAGGAAGCCAGGCTGTGTAGAAGCCCAGATCGTGCCGGAAGTATGGGTCGCCCTCACGAAAGCTTACGCCGAGTCTAGCCAGAGCGAGTGAGGTCCATCTGGGAAGAGCGGGTGTCAGCGCCGCTGCGATCGCGACCGAGAGCAGTAACGCGAATCGATCGATGTACTTACGCGGGACCGCCTCACCGAACTCGACGTTCGCGAGTCGCCTCGGAAGGGTCAGGACACCAATGCTTCTTCCGACGGCTGAGAGATTGAGAAACGCGACCAGTACCGCGACGATTGATCCAGTCCCATAAATCACGAGCAAGTCGCCGCTGCGCTCGCTCGAGAGCGGACCTGCTCCGAGAGACGAGTACCACGTGTAGTCAGCGAATAGAGCGGATGCCGCCCGTCCGCCAACGAGTACTGCAGCCGCGATGGCGACTCCCACGAGGAGGCGCCTGCGGGTTGAGGGGATCACATCAAACCTTCACGCCCGTCGAGCGGAGCCAGCCCTGCATCTCGGACTGGATCTTCTCGAGCTGCTCTTTCGTTCGCGCCTCGAAGCGCATGACAAGAACGGGCTGAGTGTTGGATGCCCGAATCAATCCCCATCCGTCTCCGAAGAGCACGCGCACGCCGTCAACGGTGATGACATTGTACTTGCCGCCGAAGTACTTCTTGGCCTCTTCGACGATGCCGAACTTCTTGTCGTCAGCGCACTCGACCCTGATCTCCGGCGTAGAGACGAATCGCGGAACGTCGGCCAGCAGCTGCCGAACGCTTTTGCCGGAGTCAGCGATGACGTGAAGCAATCGCGCCGCTCCGTAAAGCGCATCATCAAATCCGTAGAACGCTTCGGAGAAGAACATGTGCCCCGACATTTCACCGCCGACGGGCGCGTGAGTCTCATGCATCTTTTTTTCGATCAGAGAGTGCCCGGTCTTCCACATCACGGGGACACCGCCCGCTTTTTCCACCGCCTCGGGAAGCGCTTGCGATGCTTTTACATCGAAAACGATCGACTGGCCCTTGCCGGTGCGCTGTAGCACGTCACGCGCATAGATGATAAGCAGGTAGTCGCCCCAGATAATCTCGCCGCTGTCATCGATGACGCCGATACGGTCCGCGTCACCGTCAAACGCAATACCGATATCGGCGCGATGCTTCTTTACCGCGCTGATGAGAGCCTCAACGTTTTTGGGAACGGTCGGATCGGGGTGATGATTGGGAAACGTTCCGTCGCTCTCACAGAATAGGCAACGGGGTCTGACGCCGACCCTGGGGAAAAGCTTCGGCGCAACCAGTGAGCCCGCTCCGTTGCCGCAATCGATAATCACATTCAGGTCGCGCGAGAGTTTTCCCACCCGTTTCGAAATGTCGTCGATGTAGCGATCGATGATTTGTTCCTGCCGAACGAACCCCTTGCCGCGGGGAAATCTTCCGGTGACCGCGAGCTCGTAAATATGCTGAATGTCTGCGCCGTAGATCGAGTTCGTCCCCAGGCCGAGCTTGAATCCGTTGTACTCGGGAGGATTGTGAGATCCCGTGATCTGAATGGCGCCGACTACTTTGAGATTGTGCTGCGACCAGTACGCCAGGGGCGTAGGGACGATGCCGATGTCGACGACATCGACACCGCTCGCCAGCAAACCGGCAACAAGCGCACGGTGTAGCGCTTCCCCGCTCGGCCGATTGTCGCGCCCGACCGCCAGCGTACCGCTGACGCCCTTCTCGGCGAGAAACGCTGCGTAGGCGCCGGCGAGGGCGGTTGCCACATCTTCTGTTAGATCTTTTCCAGCGACGCCGCGAATGTCGTATTCGCGAAAAATCGCGCGTGACAGCGCCATCGCAGTCAAGGTGCGCGCAGCGCGACTTCCTTGGTCACTGCCGGCGTGCTCCGCTGAGTGAAGGAAACAACGGCGTCGGGAAACAATCCAAGAATCAATATCACGGCCGCCGATCCCCACACGACTGCCCCGGTCCAGGCGCCGGTCCGCTCCGGAGCCACTGCGGTGGCCGCGCGTGGCTTCATGAACATGACCATCACCACGTATAGGTAGTATCCCGCGCTGATGACGCTCGTGACAACCAAAATGACAGCGAGCCGGGTCTGCGGAAATGGTGCCTGAAGCGCGGCCTGAAGGACGTACCACTTGGCGAAAAAGCCGATGCCTCCGAAGATCGGAAACCCGAGCAGCGCCAGCATGAAAACCGCCATAGCGACGGCGAGCCCTGGTCGAACGCTCCAGAGTCCGGAGTATTGCTCGATGTCGAGGTCGTCCTCACCGGACGTCCCGAGTGCGACAACAACGGCGAAAGCGCCGAGCGTCGCCATCGTGTAGGCAAAAAGGTAGAACATGAAAGCGGAGCTACCCAGGCTGGTACCAACGACCAGGGCGACAAGGATGTACCCGGCGTGCGCAATGCTGGAGTACGCGAGCAACCGCTTGATGTTTCGCTGAGCCAGCGCGACGACGTTACCGACGATCATCGTCAGCGCGGCGAGCCACCACACCGCTTCGTGCCAGGTCGAAAGCAATGTCGGAAACGCCTCAAGCCACAAGCGGAAGAGCGAAGCGAAGGCGGCGGCTTTCACTGCCGCTGCCATGTAAGCCGTGACTGGCGTTGGTGCTCCCTCGTAGGCATCGGGCGCCCACATGTGAAACGGCACCGCCGCGATCTTGAAGCCGAATCCAACCAGTAAAAGGGCGATTCCAACCAGCAACAATCCGTTGTGCGCGAGGTCGAACCGAACGATGTTACCCTTGATGACCGCGAAGTTGGTGGCTCCGGTCCCGCCGTAGACGAGCGCGATCCCATACACCAGAAATGCCGTCGAAAACGCGCCGAGCAGGAAATATTTGATCGCGCCCTCGGCCGAGCGCTCGCGGCGTCGATTCGTACCGGCGAGTACGTAGCTCGCAATCGACATCAGCT
>DASWCI010000153.1:0-8358 GCA_036390195.1 Gemmatimonadaceae bacterium | reverse complement strand
GAATCGATCGAGCGATGCTCGAGAAGGTGAGCTGGCCACCGAGTGAGCAACCGCGGGTATTCGTCTGCGGTCCGACGCCTCTGGTCGAATCAGTTGCCAGTGCGCTCGTCGAGATTGGGCACCAGCCGGCGCTGGTGAAGACCGAGCGATTCGGTCCAACCGGAGGGTCAACCTAGCGTGCCCGATTTGTATTGGTGAAAGACAACAAGGAGACAACAATGAAACAGGAACCCAGGAGATCTTCGCCGCAAAAGACGAAGCGTCCACCGAGAAAATCTTTGAAATCATGGCCGCAGAGCGCTGCCGGAGAGCGTCTTGTCGACGCACTACGCGTCGATGGAAATGCCGCAGCCGGGATTCTGAGCGAGCTGTTCGTCCCGGATCTGACCGCGGGTCGAGCAAAGTGCGCGAGCTGCGGAGTAACGCGCACGATTGGCGTGTTGCTCGTCTACGCCCATGGTATGGGAACGGTGATGCGCTGCCCCGAATGCGACGGCGTGATTATGCGTATTGCGCGCACCCCGACGCACGTTTGGCTCGACGCTACGGGTGCCGACTCAATTGTCATTTCCGCACCGACCTGATCGCTCGCTTTCAGCTTGCGTCGCTGCCGCGTACTGAAAGAAAGGGTATCAATCTCCCGTTCCGCTGATGATTATTGGTCATGGCTTCTGACGGCGCGTGCGCTCACATCCGAGCGATCACTGATGTCAAAAAACCAAAGCGCCGCGAATGCGCAGAGTGCATCAAGATCGGCGCCCGGTGGGTCCATTTGCGCACCTGCCAGGAATGCGGTGTGACACTGTGCTGCGATGATTCCCCCAACAAGCACGCAACCAAGCACGCTCGGGCGACTGGTCATCCAGTAATTGCGTCGGCCGAAATTGGTGAACGGTGGCTGTACTGCTATCCTGATGACAACTTCGCGGAGTACTGACGCCGGGTAGGCCGGCTAGAGGACTGGCTACTATCGACTCTACGCTGGATAACTGCAACTGAACGGGCGGGAGGCGTCAGCTGTTAGGCTCGAGGCGTTAGGTGCCTACGTCGGGACGTCACCAGCACCATTCCGAGCACAAGCAACTGCCTGTGCCGTACAACAAGCAGAAACGTCCCGACGTCGTGACCTGGAGCCTCGCGCCTGCGAAACTTACGCCTCCCGCCCGTTCAGTTGCAGTTTCCAGTCTGGAGTTTGTAGTAGCCAGCCTTCGCCTATCGGCCCCGAGTCTGCTCCGCCTGATCGCAGGTTCGCGCCCACGGTATGATGTCGAGCCGCTCGAATGGGATCTCCTGTCCCGTATCCTCACAGACTCCGAACCGCTCGGGCTGCTTGTAGAGTCGATCCAGAGCAGCGTCGATTTCTGTCAGCTCGCGCGACACGCGCGTGGCATTCGACGCATCGAGCTCCTCATCCATCGTGTCAGTCCCGAGGTCCGCTGGATGATACGGCATGAGCGTCAGATCACCCGTCTCTTCCTGCTGACTCTCGGCCGAACGGTCGGCGACGATGTCGTTCAATAACTGAATCGCCCGCTCGCGCTCGTCACGCAGTCGACGTTCAATGCGGCGCTGCTGTTCATTGGTCAGTGTCATGATTCTACGCTCCAGCGGTTGTCGGCTCGTAACTTAGCACGACATTCGCATCATCTCATAGGTGACGCGGCCGAACAATAGCGTGCCGTCGCCGCTCGCATTTTCGGCGACGAATGCATTCCACTCTGGATCATCCTTGTGAGCCCAACTGAGGTCACCGTCTTTGCCCGCGAAGTAGCCGTCGAGCGTCACCGAGTTAAAGACAACTAATCTCCGCATGAATCCTTTTCTCCTTTCGCGACCAAGGCGTTAGCGCGGCGTCAACCCCGATCAGGCTCACAGTACATGATTACTCCGCCGGTTTTTAGCTTGCGCGACTCCCGCAGCTTCATCCGCTTGGGTTCGGTGCTCGGTTTGAAAAGCGGTGTTCCCGCTCCGAGCACCACCGGGACTACACACAAACGATACTCGTCGAACAGGTCGCGTTGCATCAGGCTCGCCGATAGATCCGCGCTTCCGAAGACATAGAGATTTTTTCCTGAGGCCGTCTTGAGCCTGGCGACTTCCTCATCCGCGTTGCCTCGCACCAGTCGGGTGTTGTTCCAATCGGCTTTGGCGAGCGTCCTCGAGAACACCACCTTCGGAACACTGTTCATCCAATCGGCCACTTCGCCCTTTGCGCTGGGCCAGTAAGCAGCCATTCCCTCGTACGTAACCCGGCCAAACAGCAGCGCGTCCGCCGTTTCCCCCTGTTCCAGCGAGAGCTGCTCCAACTCATCGCCCCACACGTACTCGTGCCAGTCGAGATCCCACTTCTTCGGTCCCTCGAAGAAACCCTCGAGCGTCACGAGGTTCCACATGATGAGGCGCGCTGTCACGCCAGCTTCTCCAGCCTCTCTCCACTCGTCGCAGATCGGGCCGCGCCTGGTATCGGGTGTTCAGCAGTGCGACGCTTGTACACCCCGAACTTCCTGAATACCCATTCTCTCCACTCGTCGAGGATCTCGTAGAACGTCGGGATCACCACGAGTGTCAGCAACGTAGAAGTGATGACACCGCCGATCACCGCGCGGCCGAGCGGCGCACGGAACTCTGCGCCCTCTCCAATTCCCAGCGCAACTGGAATCATGCCCGCGATCAATGCCAGCGTAGTCATCAGAATCGGACGCAGACGAATCGCGCCTGCCTGAATCAGCGCTTCACGCCGCGGCAGGCCTTCCTTCTCGCGTGCCCACTTTGCGAAGTCGATGAGCAGAATCGCATTCTTCGCAACGATACCCATCAACAGAATCACTCCGATCAGGCTCATGATGTTGATGGTGGTGCCCGTGAACATGAGCGCGAGCATGACGCCGATGAGCGAGAGCGGCAGCGAGATCATGATCGCCAGCGGCTCGAGGAAAGATCCGAACTGCATCACCAGGATCAGATACATCAGTACCACTGCGATGCCGAGCGCCGCGAAGATGCGCCCAAAGACTTCTGCCTGAGACTCCGTTTCACCGCCCTCCGTGATGTGAACTGCCTGCGGCAGCGTGAGCTTCGCGATGCGCGCGTTGATGTCCCTCATAACTTCAGTTAACGGACGATTGGACGTGTTCGCCTGAACTGTCACGACCAGATCGCCATCAAGATGTGTGATCTGCGCCGGACCAAGTCCTTGCGTGATCGTCGCAATCTGCCCGAGAGGCAAAGTGCGCGGCTGGCCATCAGGTCCGGTGACGACGAGAGGCAACTGCTCGAGATCAGCGGCGCGCTGTCTCGCTTCCGGCGCGAGACGAACATTCACTTCACGTGTCTCGTCGCTCGGGTCGACCCAGTCACCAGCCTTGATCCCGGCGAACGCAGGACGCAGTGCTTGCGCAACCTGACCAACGGTCACGCCAATCGTCCCGGCGAGCCCACGATTCAGCTCGACGTTGAGCTCAGGTTTCTGGCCCTTCGTCGACAAGCCCACGTCCACCGCTCCCTTGACCTGCTTAACCTGCTCGGCGATTGCTTCGGCCGCACTGGTCAGTTGCTGCGCCGAGCCACCGCGCAGCTCGATCTGGATCTGCTTCTGCGCGCCCTGGAAATCATTGGTGAACACCGACATCGTCGCGCCGCCGATGTGTCCGACCTCCTGACGCAACTGTCGGCCGAAATCTTCGGCGCCGACACTGCGATCGGCTTTAGGGATCATTCGCACGTAGATGTTGCCGACGTTCACGTCCCCGGTTGTGCCGCCGAGCGTTGTGTACGTGAAACGGACTTCCTTGTGTGTGCGCGCCATCCGCGCGGCCTCTTCTGCTTTGATACGAGTGTACGCGAGGTTCGAACCGGGCGGGGTTTCCAGTGCGATGTTGACCTCGGACTGATCCTCGGAGCCGAAGAAGCTGGCACCAACGAGCCCGACTGCCGGCAGCGCGAGCGCGCCGATGAAGGAGCCAATGGCGATCAACACCATCGCGACCCTGTGATCGAGTGCCCAGGCGATCAATCCCTTGTAACGGATCGCCATCCCGTTGAACCATTTATTGAACTTCTCGAGCGCGTGCGCGATTGGATTCCGTCGCTCACCTGCCTCGACCTGCGGGTCGGCCCAGTACGCCGAGAGCATTGGGTCGAGCGAGAAAGACACGAGCAGGGAGACGAGCACTGCTGCGGCGATCGTTAGAGCGAACGGCTTGAACCATTGGCCCGCTACTCCGTACATGAAAGCGACTGGAACGAATACGGCTACGATCGAGAACGTCGTCGCAGCAACCGCGAGTCCGATCTCGTCAGTGCCCTCGTGCGACGCCGTCATGTGATCTTTGCCCATCTCGATGTGGCGCACGATGTTCTCGCGCACCACAATCGCGTCATCGATCAGAATTCCGATCGCCAGCGAGAGACCGAGCAGCGACATCGTGTTGAGCGTGAATCCAAATGCCCACACCGCGATGAACGACGCCAGCACGGAAACCGGCAGCGCCAGACCGGTGATGACAGTCGATCTCCACGAATTCAGGAATACGAACACGACGAGAACCGTGAGCATCGCTCCGATCAGAAGCGCCTCCTCGACGTTACGCACCGAAGCGCTCACTCTCTGACCAGCGTCCTTCACGATGTCGATCTTCACTCCGGGCGGCAGCGTTTTTTGAATGTCCTCGACTTTTTTACGAACCTTGGCGCTGACATCCGTCGTGCTGTAGCCCTTCGATTTCACGATGTTGATACCGACCGCCTCGACTCCGTTGTAGAGCGCAAGCGAGCGCTGCTCCTGTGTTCCGTCGATTGCGTCAGCGACCTGTCCAAGTCGCACGATCTGACCACTGCGCTCTGCTACAACGAGGTTCATGAAATCCTGCGGACCCTCTAGGCGTCCCTGCAGACGAATCGTGCGCTCGTCGAGATTTCCGTTGAGACGTCCGACCGGCGCAGCAAGGTTTTGTGCCTGCAGCGCTTGAACTACCTGGCCGACGCCGATCCCCGCCGCTTGCAGCGCCTGCGGTCTGAGCTGAATCGTCATCTCGCGCTTCACGCCGCCGACGAGCTGAACCTGCGCGATGCCAGGAATTCCGCGCAGCTTGCTGGTGATGTCGGGGTCGGTCAGTCGCGTCAGCTGCGCCGGAGACATCGTCGGCGAAGCAATCGTCATCGAGACGATCGGCTGGTCCGCCGGATCGAATCGCTGTAAAACGGGCTCCTTCATTTCGGGCGGCAGATCTTCGCGAATTCCGGAGATCGCGTCGCGAATATCCTGCGTCGCTATCTGCGGATCTTTCTCGAACAGGAAGAGCGTGATGATCTGCGCGTACCCGTCTCCCGCGGTGCCGTAAATCTTGTCGACGCCGGAGATTCCCTTGATCGCGTCTTCAACGGGCTTGAGAACTTCCCGCTCCACGCCCTCTGGAGATGCACCGGGATAGGGAATGAACGTGAGCACCACCGGCTGCTGAATGTCGGGGAACTCGTCGACCTGCAGACGCCAGAGTGCAAAGAGTCCGAATACGACCAATGCCACCATCGAGACGATGGTGATCATTGGACGCTTGATCGCGAAATCTGAAATAACCATAAATCAGCTCCCCCGACTCTGGCCGCTTGCTCCTGCCGAACCCGGCGCAGGTTGCGCTGCCGGCGCCGAGATCCGCACGAGCGTTCCCGGAGTAATTCCCTGTGCCGCTCCGAGAAGCAACGTGTCGCCGGACTGTAGACCGGACAAGACTTCGATCGTCTCAGCGGCCTTGTCGGTCAGACCAACCTGCACCTCTACTTTTTCCGCCTTGCCACCTTTCACGCGCATCACATACGGTGCCGTTCCCCGCACATCCACAGCCGACACTGGGATCACGAGTCCGGTCTTGGTCGCGCTCGACATCCTGCCATTCGCAAACAATCCGCCGACGAGTGCACGTCCTGCATTCGGAATCGAGACATAGATGCGCACCTGACGCGTGGTTGGATCGGCGGTCGGGTTGATCCTGGTGATGTGCCCGACAAACTCGCGGCCGGGATAACCACTGACCGTGAACACCACCGGTACACCGACGCGAATCAGCGACAGCTGCTCTGCCGGGACTGATGCCTCGAGTCTCATGCTAGACGGATCGACGACGGTGAACAGCGCAGCGCCCGGCTGCACGACGTCACCCGGTGACACCGGCCGTTCGCTAACGATTCCGCCAAACGGCGCTGTAACAGTCGTGCTGCGGAATTGTTTCTGCGCGGTTGCCAGTCTCGAGTTGGCATCTTCGAGCGCGGCCTGCGCAGCGATCGATGCGCGACGGGACTGCTCGATATCGCGCTCGGCGATCGCGCCGGCGGCGAGCAGCTTCTCGTTCCGCGCGAGGTCACGCGCCGCGATGTCCGCGGCGTTGCGCGCGGCAACTACGCCCACACGTGCTGAGTTGTACGCGTCCTGAATCCCAGTCGCATCGATGCGAGCCAACACGGTTCCAGCGCTGACTGCCTGACCCTGATCGGCATAAGTCTGAAGAACACTGCCCTGGACCTGAGCACGAAGAACTGCTTCACGCTCGGGCTCGAGTGTCCCCGAGATCGATGGACCTGCCATGATCGATCCGGTGGTTGCTACGGCGATGTTCTCCGGTCCCACTACCATGGTCTCCGTTTTTGTCGTCTCGGCTGCAGAAGCGTTGTCGCTTTTGCTGCGGGCAAGAATCGCAAAGAGCGCGAGAAGAACGACCGCTATCCCGCCGCCGATTTTATAAGTCCTGGAACTGATTTTCTTCATATGATTCTCGTCGTTACTATTACTGTGGTGGAATGCCGGTCTGTTGCTGCTGTCCTTGCGCCTGCTGTTGCGCCGCCTGCGTAGACGGAGTGGTCTGTTGTGTTTGCGATTGCTGTGTCGCCGCGGACTGTGTTTGCGCCTGAGCCCCCGTCTGCGTGAAGCCGGTTGTCTGTAGCGGAAGATTCGGAAGGAGGGCCAGCTTTACACGCGCAACCTGCAGATTTCTCGCTGCCAATGCGCGATTGGCAACTGCTTGCTCCAATAGAATTCTGGCGTCGTTCAGCTCGATTTGCGTCGAGATTCCTTCCTTGTAACGCACCTCGGCGATCGAGTACGCGCGTGCCGCCTGCTCGGCTGTACCCTGGCTCGCCTGCCATGCCGCGCGCGCCTGCAGAAGATTGTTGATCGTGACCCGGGAATCGAGCGCCGCAAATTCCCGAAGCTGATCGTACCGCGCCTGCGCTTCGTGGACATTAGCTTCCGCCACTAGCTGATCGCCTTTGATGCGACCGCCAGTGAAGAGCGGGATCTGCGATGCAACGCCGATCGTCCAGTTTGTCCGGAAATCCCCGGACTGAGGAAACCCGTTCAGCGGGAACGCCACTTTTCCGTACTGCGACGTCAAGGCAAGCGTCGGAAATCTCTGCGCTTTCGCGACTCTCAGAAGTCCGCGCTGTGCATCGATGGCTTCGGCCGCTTGCCTCACCGTCGCTCGATCGATCGCAGCCGTGTCGGCGCTGACTCCGATGTTCGCGAGCGCAGCATTTGTCGCCGTCGAATCATCGACGGGAGTGGTCAACTGCACCGGAGCATCGAGCGGAACGTTGAGCAGCTGCTTCAATCTCAGGTAAGCAACTTCACGATCGCTCTGGCGTTGGATCACGATCGGCCGCTGATTCGCGCTCGAGACCTGTGCACGCAATAGCTCGAACTCTGAGACATTGCCAACAGTGCGCGCAAGGCGCGTCTGCCTCAGCACGTTCTCAGTCTGAACCGCCGACGATTCTGCAAGCGCCACCAGTCTGTCCGCGAGCGCAGCGTCGAAGTACGCCTGCGTCACGTCGAGACGGAGCTGCGCGCGCTGCGCGGTGAACTCTATGTCTGCGGAGCGACGTCCCGCATCCGCGACCGCATTCTGCGCGGCAATGCGTCCGCCCGCAAACAGATTCTGCGAGAAGGAGAGGCCGAGGTTGTACTGGTTCTTCGCACCGAAGCCGAGGCTGCCGAAAGAGGAGAAAGGGTTTCCTCCCAGCCCGCAGCGAGATGCATCCTCGAGTCCTGCCAGTCGTTCAGCGGTTGTCGCTGTGGCATCGCGAAGGTACTGGTCGCACGGCGCTGGTGGCGGTGTGGGCTTGGTCGTGTCGACCGCTTGTCCGCCACCGATGTTCGAGAACTGTGACGCAAGGGTGCGAGCATAGCTCGCCGATCCATTGAGCTGCGGCAGTCTCAGGCTGCGCGCCTGGTACTGTTGCCCTTCGGCACGCTGTACTCCAGCGCGCGCGATGCGGATTGCTTCGCTCTGCGCTTCAGCGATACGAACCGCTTCGTCGAGCGATAGCGCGCGAGGAGCGGTCGCGGTCATCGTCACCGTCGGCTGGCTG
>DASWCI010000152.1:0-5242 GCA_036390195.1 Gemmatimonadaceae bacterium | reverse complement strand
GGAATGGCTGTGGATATTCATCTTCGGGTTGTAGTGATTTCCGAATGAACCCGGCAAAAAGTGGCTGAGCTCGCGCGGCCGCCGCGCGGATGGCTCTACGGCGTCCTACTAACGATTTTCGTTTTTTGGTATTCTGGCGTTCTCTGGCAAGCGTTTCAGGAAGGCGAGCGCCGTGGCAAACTTGCGGGTGGGGTTGTCATGCTCGTTGCGAGTGCGCTCACTGCTTATGATGCGCTTACAAATGACGGGTATAGGACTTCTCGCGTAAGTCGCGTAACGAAAGTCATGTTTCTCCTAGGTTTGATCGTGTATCTGGTTCTCGGCCATATATAAAGCTGGCGTACCGGCGAAGTGCCCACCGACCAACCGGTGGGCACTCTTGGACTTTAGGGATCACAACTAGCCCGCCCGGCATGAGCCGAGGCGGGCGGCGGAATCCGGGCACGGCTCGCCATAAAGAACTCCCGACCTGAGAGGTGGTGGTTCAGCACCCCTGGCGGTAACACCTCGGAAAGGTTTCTCAATCGGAAGAACGGACGATGAAACTTCCGCTCGCTACGCTACCTCCTGTTCCGAGAGCAGGGACGCGAACTACGATTGAATTCGTTACGACCTGACCCTATCGCTCCCGCGTCGCGGCCGGTGCGCCTCGGATGAAGGCGATGTAATCCGTTGCGGTCGGTGTGTCGCCGCTGGCGCGAATGGATGCGGCGATCTGGCCGCGGTGATACGCGCCATGCATTGTAACGTGCGTCAGTATGTCTTCGATCGTCGAAGTGAATTGATCGCCCGCGCTGTTTTTGTAGGTGATTGGTTTCTGGAAGAGCGACGGGGTCAAACCCGAGACGAGATCGTTGTACGCGCCGACATTGTCCCTCGACAACCTCTCGCATTCGTCGAGCGTGAGCGCCGGCCACACTGCGAAACGCGGAGCAGTGCCGTTGATTCTAGCCAACCACACGTGCTCCGAGCCGAGAATGTGCGAGTACAGTTCCAGATTCCTCAGCTGCGGGTTATGCGCGGCGCGCAAGCTCGCGAGAACTCTTGCGTCAGCCCATTCGAGGTGCTCGAAGAGTCTTGTAAAGTGGTCCTTCGCGGGTTCCGGCATCGCTACTGGATGACTCTCAGGACAAAAAACTCATTTCATGAATTCGACCGGCCGTCCGATCGTCCACGGGATCTTTGCTGCATCGAGCGCTGCGTTGAGCGCGGGAATGCGACGCTGCAACAGCGCGTTGATTCTTCCGACTTCGCGCTGCAGATCCGATGACGCGAGAGTCAGCGTCGCGTGCTGCAGGTCCGTCGGCTGCGACGTGACGTTCCCGATTTGCTCGGCGACGTTGTTCACGCGCTCCTGAATAGACGGATCTTCGACTCTCTTGTCATCGCTGACAGGCGCTGCTTCCGGATCCCCGCGAAGCTTTTTCAGAACATCAGAAACCTCGCCGTCGATTGCGTCCGCCTGCTTCGACAAACTATCGGGAGCAGTGCTGCTCTTGAGCGCCGCCTTTACGTCGGCCAGCTCGTCCTTCAGTTGTTCCGTCGTTCGGACGGCAGCCTGCACTGTCGCCTGCAATCGACCAGTGCTGACGCGCATGTCGTAGAGCACTCGGTAATCTGCTTCGCTCATTGGCACCAGCGGGTCTGACCGCACTTCGATCGGAACTTCCTCAACGCTCGGCGAACCTGCTCCAGCTTTCACTGTCAGGCGTGCGGTGTAGCGACCGGGAAGAACGAACGGTCCCAACGGCTCACGCTGTCTGAACTGCGGCTCGCCAACCTGATTCGCCGGACGACGCACCGTATAGGGAGGAGCGTTGCGAAGGTCCCAAGTGACGCGATGCATCCCGCGTTTCTTGTTTGGCGTCAGTTCGCGCACGCGTTTGCCGCCAGCATCGTAGATGCCAAGCGTGACATCTCCGCCCTTGGGGAGTGAGTCGCGCAGGAAGTAGGTGATCGCCGCACCGAATGGCGGATTCGGCGCTGAGTATTCGCGATCGCCGAGTGCTCCAGCGCCGCGGATTCCACCGGGAACAGAGCTATTCGGGTTGTACTCCGTCGCCGCCTTTACCGGAAAGAGATAGGTACCGACGCGATTTGCCTCGCCGAGTCTCTCGAGCGGCGTGATATCGTCGATGATGTAGATCCCTCGGCCGTGCGTACCAATCACGAGATCGTGCTCACGCGGATGAACCACGATATCATGCACTGCAACAGTTGGAATGTTGTATTTGAGCTGCGTCCACGAATTGCCGCCAGTCGCCGTGTAGAACACTCCGAATTCAGTGCCGACGAACAGCAGGTTTGGCTCCGCATAGTCCTCACGTATCACCTGGACAGATCCATTTGCCGGAAGATTGCCAGTAATCGGAGTCCAGTGCACGCCGTAATCGATGCTCTTCAGCACGTATGGCTTGAAGTCGTTGTTGCGATGATTGTCGAGCGTTGCATATACCGTCGCCTCAGTGAATCGCGACGCGACCACCCGACTTACGTAGGTCTGATCAGGAACACCGGGAAACTTGGTGACTCTGTTCCACGTCGCTCCGCCGTCGCGCGATATCGAGATCACGCCGTCGTCGGTTCCGACGTAGAGGATTCCCTGCCTGAGCGGCGATTCGTCGATAGTGCTGATGTTGCCATAGTCCGCCGTTCCCTGGTGCCGAGCGATTGCATCTCGCGGCCAGATCTTTCCCATAACCGGCAAGCTATCCCGATTGAGCTGACGCGTCATGTCCGGACGGAGCCGCACCCACGAATCGCCACGGTTGGTGCTCTTGAACAAATAATTCGCGCCGAAATAGAGCGTGTTGTGATCGTACGGCGAGATGAGCATCGGTGAGCTCCAGTTCCAGCGATACGGCTTGGCTCCGAACTCTGGCAGCGGTTTTATCGTCTTTTGCTCGCCAGTGCGAACGTCGTAGCGCACGATGTCCCCACCCTGCGATTCTCCGTAGACGGTGTTGGGATCGACGGGATCGATCTGCGCGTAGAACCCATCTCCGCCGGTGGTCCGAATCCAGTCGGCATTGGTGATTCCCTGCCGATTTCTCGTTTGACTTGGACCGCCCCAGCTGCTGTTGTCCTGCAATCCACCGTACACATAGTAGAACGGCTGCCGCATGTCGGTCGCGATCGCGTAGTACTGTGAGATCGGAAGATTGGGAACGAAGTCGACAGTGCGGCCACGATCGTGACTGATGTAAACACCGCCATCGCAACCAATGATCAGATGGTCAGGATCAGTTGGGTCGATCCACATCGCGTGGTGATCCGAGTGCGCTGCACCGGCGGTGTTGCGGAATGTGCGTCCGCCATCAGTCGAAACCTGCAGCGGCACACCCATGAAATAAACGCGATCGGGATTGGTGGGATCGACGCGGATCTGTCCCATGTACCACGGATATGAGAATCCCGTCCCCATTTTCTGCCAGCTCGCGCCCCGATCATCGGAGCGATAGACGCTCGCTTCAGTATTTCCCTGTGCGGCACCGTTCCCGGTCACCTTCGTCTCGATCGTCGCGTAGACGATGTTCGGACTCGATCTACTCACATCCAATCCGATTCGTCCCACATCTCCCTTTGGCAGTCCCTCGGTGAGTTTCGTCCAGGCGTCACCGCCGTCGATGCTCTTCCAGATTCCACTGCCGGGCCCACCACCCACGTAGGTGTACGGGCGTCGCTCGCGTTGGAACGACGCAGCGTAAATCACGTCGGGGTTGGCGGGATCGAAGATTACGTCCGTGAACCCAGTGTGCGTGTCGATGTTCTTGACGTTCTTCCAGGTGCGTCCGCCATCGGTGGTTCGGAAAAGGCCGCGATCACCACCTGCTCCCCACAGTGGGCCCGCCGCTGCGACGAAAACGATCTCGGGATTCGTCGGATGCACGATGATGCGTCCGATGTGCTCCGACTTTTTGAGACCCATGTTCGTCCACGTCTTCCCACCATTTTCCGACTTATAGACGCCATCGCCCCACGATGAGCTGCGCTGGTTGTTCGCCTCGCCCGTTCCAACCCAGATGATGTCCGGATTGCTCGGCGCTACAGCGATGTCACCAATCGATGCCGCCCCCTGATGATCGAAGATCGGCTCCCAGGTTGTTCCGCCATTTGTCGTCTTCCAAACTCCTCCGGATGCCGACGCGACATAGAACAGCTCGCCGAGCCGCTCGCCGATCTGCGATTTGGGCCCTTCAGGAACGGCGAAGTCGACGACTCGCCCGCTGGTAACCGCCGGTCCAATCGAGCGCCACGGCAATTCGGCGAGTCGTGCCGAATCGGCGTCGAACACCGCCGGTGTAGTCTTGGCGGTAGGTGTTGCCTGCGGGAAAACGGTGGCGGGAAGAAGCGCGACGAAGGCGATCGCGAGAACGGCGCGCGAGAACTGGTGCGGCATTGTGTGGGGAGTGAAGAGACCGGGATAATGTAGTTATGGACTCGAGGGCGAGGCCATTGCCGCCACGTCGACATCGATGTTGATCGCCGCGCCGTTCCACGTCTGCGTGACCTCGTACATTCCCTGCCACACGCTCGCCCAGACAAATCCCACCTCTTGCGGCGACTTGTCGATCGAGAAGCCAGTGGAGCTCGTAATCCAGAACATCGCTGAGCCTGACGCGTTCATGTCAGTGTAGGCTCGACGAACTCCTTCATAAATCGCGGCGGCGTTCGCCTTGTGCACGTAGATGCCTGGCCTGAACCTGCCGTCGGCGACAACCTGCTGCACCCACGCGCGATAATACGCGTCCATCGATGCCGGAATTGCATCCATGTGCTCGATGTCCAGATAGATCACGGTGCCGAGTGGAAATCCTTCCGATGCAGTCTTCGTCACCGCGTCGATTGCGTCGGCACTGCCCTGTTCCGTCGTCAGCAGAGTACGCGAGCAGGTCACTGCCCCGGATTGAAGCTCCGCTTCAGTCGGAGGTACCATGATGCCGGCGCGAGCCCGAGGTAGCGAATCGACTCCGGTCGGTGCAACGCGATCGAACACCAGCGGAAGCTGAATGTCCGGCACTCCGTCGAACGTCTGTTGCCCGACAAAAAGAACCGCGAGTCCCCACCCTATCGCTGTGAGTGTCGCGCGCTTGCCCATCCACGAGGGGTCGCGGTGACACGGAGCCGCCAAATAGTAGCCGACCCATTCATACGGTGACGACGGTTTGAGCCAGGCACTCATTGCAGCGTCGCCTGGGTAGATGCTCGTATCGAAGCCAGGATGAGTGTTGGCGGGTGTCGG
>DASWCI010000151.1:0-1707 GCA_036390195.1 Gemmatimonadaceae bacterium | reverse complement strand
GTTGGCCGGGTCTCGAGCAGGAGCAGCTCTTCGAGGGACGCGACCTCGCGCTCACTACCGATTTCCGCTCTATATTTGCCGAAGTCGTGTCGAATCACCTGGGGGCCCGCGCCCTCGACCGCATCTTCCCGGGCTTCTCAGCCTCACCGCGCGATTTCCTTGGCGTTGTGTAGCTTCGGACAGATCTCTGTATGGGTCGAGGCGAGGTATCCTCTTCGGCGGCTAGCTCGCTTACACGCTGCGAGCCTCCCGCGCAAACTACAACTGCGCGCGGGAGTCTCTTGCTACGCGAGGCGCCGCCTACGAGGACACCTCGCCTCTCCTGCATAGATCCGTAACTGCACGCGCGCGGGGCGCGCGGCGGGTGTCAGCCCGAGGATGCGTCTCGCCACGAACTTCAATTGCGCTGTTCTGTGACGACCGCAGTGGATCGACAGATCTATGTTGGAGAGGCGGTGTGTCCCCGTAGGCCGCTTTGCAAAGCGAGCGCGAGGAGAAGACCCGCGACCGAGCAGAGCGAGGGAGCGTAGTTAGGGGCTTCGACCAAGCGAGCGTAGCGGCCGAAGGGGATACACCGCCTCGACCCAGACCGAGATCTGTCGGACCACGCACCACGGAGCTGAAAGCTAGAACTTGAAGATCTTGCCGAGCGCTTTGCCGATTTTCTTCCCGAAGTCGTTCGACCAATCGCGCTGATTCTGCCAGTCGGGGTTCTGCTGGTCACCTGTATCCGGGCCGTGCTCGGGACACGGGATCGTCGGGAGCGGAAGCTCGGGCTTGTAGTACTCGTTGCGCGTCACCGGGCACCACTCGGTCGCGAGATATCCGGTCGTCGGATCGATCGTGCGCTCCAGCATTCCCGCCGGCGGATTCCACGCATTCGCCGACGCCGTCTCACGCCAGCCATTGAGATAGAACTCGGCCCACGCCGGCGCAGCGAGCCTGCCACCTGAAGCATCACCGCTGATCGGCGCGGGATTGTCGAATCCAAACCAGAACGCCGCGACGATCGTTGGCGTGTACCCGACGAACCAGACATCGGTCCCGCTGTTGGTCGTTCCGGTTTTCCCGGCGACGAGCCCTCTCACTCCGTACTCGCGAACGACTTTGCCCGTACCATAGTCGACGACCGATTGCAGCATCGACGTCACCTGGTACGCATCGCGGGGATCCATCACCTGCGGAGGATTCTTGTCGGGCTCCGGAGAAATCCAGATCGGAACGTCGTCAGAGGTGGAGATGCTGCGGACCAATCGCGGCCTGACACGAAATCCACCATTCGCAAACGGGGCGTAGGCAGTGACGAGCTCGATCGGTGTCACTTCAGCGGTGCCGAGCGCCATCGAAGGAACGTTCGGAAGCTGGCTGACTATTCCGTTCCGGTGAGCGACATCGATGATCCGTGGAATTCCGACGGCCTGGCTCACTCGCACCGTCGCAGCGTTGGCAGATTTTATCAGTGCCTTTCTGAAAGTGATGCGTCCCGAGTAATCATCGTTGTAATTCGCTGGCGACCAGACGCTGCGCCCCTGAATCACATCGATCGGATCGTCGTCGACTTCGGACGATGGCGTGTAACCCGCAGCCATCGCCGCTGCATAGACAAAGGGCTTGAATGCCGAACCCGGCTGGCGATGCGCGAGCAGGGCGCGATTGAACGTTCCACGCTCGTATTGTCGTCCGCCGCTCAGAGCGCGGATATCACCG
>DASWCI010000150.1:0-8304 GCA_036390195.1 Gemmatimonadaceae bacterium | reverse complement strand
ATCGGATGTCGTTCCGGTCTCTCGGCGCGCCGAACTACCACGAGACGCCGAAGTGATGTACGTCTCGGCGCTTACGGGTGATGGCATTCCGGAGCTGATAGCAAGGGTTGCCGCGCATCTCCCGGAAAGTCCGTTTCTTTATCCCGAAGATGAGATCAGTACGCAGCCCGTTCGATTTTTCGTCGCAGAGATGGTCCGGGAGACGGTACTCGAGCAACTGCACGACGAAGTCCCGTACAGCGTCGCGGTGCAAGTTGAGGAATATCGGGAGGAACGCTCGCCTCTCTACATCCGCGCTGTAATTTACGTTGAGCGGGACAGCCAGAAGGCGATCATCATCGGGAGCAAGGGCGCGCAGATTCGCAAGCTCGGAGAGGCTGCCCGAAAAAAGATCGAGGCTTTCGTCGGCGCCCAGGTGTATCTCGATCTGTGGGTCAAGGTTCTCGCCAACTGGCGGAAGAACCCACGCAGTCTTTCACGATTCGGCTATCAACTCGCTACTGGAAAAAGCAAATGAGCTTGTCCCCGCGTCTTCTCGAGATTCTGGTTTGTCCGAAGTGCAAGAGCGAGCTCGAGTACCGCGAGGCGGAGCAGGCGCTCCTCTGTCACAAGTGCCGGCTGCGCTACGCGGTGCGCGACGACATCCCGATCATGCTGATCGATGAGGCGACTCCTTTTTAGCGCGCGGCTGGCTGCGCTCTCCGTCATTCTCGGCGGGCGCGCTGTCGCACAAGCACCGACCGGGAGCGAGGGCTCGCTCTTTCTGTTATTGCCGACAGGCGCGCAAGCAGTAGGGATGGGACAGGCAATGGTGGCTGGAAAGCCCGGCAGCGAGGGAATCTGGTGGAACCCGGCCTCGATCGCCGAGCAGGACAAGCGCGAGCTGGCAATCCATCACTCGAAGACCGTCGCTGGGGTGGGAGATGCTCTTAGTTTTGTCCTGCCCACGCGCGCGTACGGGACGGCGGCGATCTCGCTCAACATCCTGAACATCGGCGAGCAGCAGGTGACGGACGAATTCGGCGACGTCGTTGGGGTCATTTTGCCGCGAGACGTCGTACTCGCAGGCACATACGCAGCGAACGTGACGAAGCGATTTAGCACGGGCCTCAATTACAAGGTGGTGCAGCTTCGCGTCGACTGTTCTGGGCAGTGCAGCAGTGTCGGTCCCGAAGTGAAGAGCTCGCGCGCGGTGGATCTCGGCGCTCAGTACGAGGTTGTGGTGGGCGCGCCACTGACTTTTGGCGCCGCGGTGCGGAATCTCGGGGGACGACTCAATTCGAGAGAAACGAATCAGCGTGATCCGCTTCCAACGCAGGTCGAGGTTGGTGCGATGTACAGGCTCAAATTCATCGACCATTACGTGAAGGACACCGAGCTTCGCGCGGCGGCGAGCTACATCAACTCACGGTCGTTCGGTGGAAAGTCGGTGCGCGTCGGAACGGACGTTATGTACCAGGGGAAAGTTCACCTCCGCGCTGGGTACGTCGGCCACGACCGCCGAGGAAACGCCAGCGCTTCCGTGGGCTTCGGACTCCAGAGCGGTGCTTTCGTGTTCGACATCGCGCGCACATTCGGCGGGCTTCCTGCGGAAGGCGGTCAAATGCCCGTCTACGTCTCGCTTCGCTATTTGTTTTGACAGGCCGTGCACTGACGGCGGGCAGCATCCGACCCCAGGCTACAGCGGCATGCTGTGCTGAGTCGAGACTGGGCGCGCGCAGATGAAATTCCTCTACGGGCTGCTCGTATTCGTGCCCATCGCCATCGTAGCTCGAATCGCCGGCGCACCGCCGATCGCAGTTTTTATCGTGAGCGCACTGGCGATCATCCCGCTTTCTGGCATACTGGGCGCAGCGACGGAGACCGTCGCCGAGCACACCAGTCCGGCAGTCGGGGGCGTCCTCAGCGCGACGATGGGGAACCTGGCGGAACTGATAATCGCGGCAGTGGCGCTTCGGGCTGGCCTGATCGATCTAGTCAAAGCTTCGATCACCGGCTCCGTCCTGAGCAACCTGCTGCTGGTGCTCGGCTTCGCGTTGCTCGCTGGCGGGCTCAAGTTCAAAGTGCAGAAATTCAGTCGACATCTCGCTGGCTCCAGCTCGACGGTGCTGCTCATTGCTGTATTCGGTCTCGTGGTACCGGCGCTGTTTCAGGGGCTTCATCCCGACCCGCAAAGGGTGGCGACGGTTCGGATGTCCCACTACGTCGCCGGGCTGTTGATTGCCGGGTACGCGGCGTGGCTGATCTTTTCGCTTGGGACACACTCGTCCGGCTTCGCCGCCGACCGTGGTCCGCCCGTGACTGTAGCCCCAAAATGGTCGTCAAACAAGGCAACAGTGATACTCCTCCTTGCCGCCGGGTCGATCGGCCTTGTGGCGGAGGTTCTCGTCTCAGCCACTGAGGAGGCGGTGAAGGTTCTGGGACTGTCCGAGTTCTTCGTCGGACTGATCCTGATTCCGATCATCGGCAACGCGGCTGAAAATAGCTCTGCGATCATCATGGCGATGCGGAACCGCATGGATCTCGCGCTCAACATCGCCATTGGCTCCAGCATACAAGTGGCGCTGCTCATTGCGCCGCTGTTGGTTATTCTCGGGATGGTCTTTCACCAGCCGATGGATCTCGCCTTCACCACGATGGAGGTGGCGAGCATCGCATTGGCTGTTTTAGTAACGTCATCCGTGATCAGGGACGCGGAAACGAACTGGCTCGAGGGGGCGTTGCTGCTCCTCGCGTATGCAGTACTCGGAGTTGCGTTCTTTTTCTTCTGATAGAGCCGAACCACCAGCGACCCGGAAGCCAACGATTTGCAGCAGCCAAACGCGATACGCTTCACCGTTGACGGTGCTTCGCTCCCGGCGCACGTAAGCGCCTGGATCGATGCGCAGGAAGCCTCGGTCGTCACCCTCAGCTCGGCTGACGAACTGATGTCGATCGGCCTGCGCGCGCGTCCACGCTTCGTGGTGTTCGACGCGCGCCGCGATCCGGAGCCCGTTCTCGCCGCTGTTCAGCGAGTAAAGAGGGATTCGTACACGGCTGTCGTTCCGTGCGCAGTGCTTTGCGGCAAGAAGAACGAGGCGCTGTCTGAGGCATTTGATGCTGGAGCCGACGAAGTCATTCGTGATGGAATGCAGGCCTCCGAGGCGATGCGGCGTTTGACTGCGATGTTGATCCGTTCGGAGCGCGATTTGATCGTGCATCCCTCGACGCGACTGGCCGGCACCTCAGCGATCGAAGCCGAAATCGGTCGGCGGCTGGCGCTCGGCGATTATTTCGCGGTCTGCTACGCCGATCTCGACCACTTCAAGGAATTCAACGATCGCTACAGCTACAACGAGGGCGACCGGGTGATTCGGATTCTTGCCAAGCTTCTGCACGACGTGGTTAAAGGAACTTGCGGCGAGGACGGATTTATCGGGCACATCGGCGGCGATGATTTTATCTTCATCATACCCTACAACGCGATTCCGTCGGTTTGCGGAGAGATTGTTGCCACTTTCGATCTTCTCGCTCCATATCAATACTCGGAGCAGGATCGCCGCGCGGGTTATTTCTTCGGTAAGGATCGCAGAGGCCACCTCGATCGCGTGCCGCTGATGACGCTTTCGATTGGAGTGGTGACTAATCTGCGGCGCTCGTTGAGCTCGGCTCGCCAGGCGAGCCAACTTGCCACGGAAATGAAAACGTACGCCAAGAGCCTTCCAGGCTCAGTTTATACTGTTGACAGACGCAGCGATGATCGCGTGACGCCGCAGGAACCGCTGCCGGCGATTCGCGATGTACGCAAGATCGGAGAGAATGAATGAACGTCAGCTGCCCGGATTGTCGCTCTATCTTCCGAGTGGATCCTGCCAAGGTTCCGCCCTCGGGTGTGCGCGCGCGGTGCTCGGTGTGCAGCGGCGTCATCATTATTCCGGCACCGACCGGCCAGACAACGCCCACCGGTGGAAGTGTGCGCTCTGCAACTCCGGCCGGGGAATTCCTGCCTCAAGATCGTCCGCACTCGGCCTCGCAGGCGCAAGCTGGGTGGACGTCGCCTCAAGTGCAGCGCACGCAACCGGCTCCCGGTGTGCAGCGACAAGCTCCGCCCCCGCCTTCTACTTCGCGGGCCGCAGAAGCGCCGCCGGCGGTGCGTTCCAGACCAGAGTCAGTTGAACGCGCTTCCGTAATGGCTACGGCGACTCCGCCATCCCCGTCGTCGGGCCTACCGGAGTTTACTCCGCCTTCTCCTCTCCCTCCCCCTCCTCCGGCGGCGCCGTTCACTCCACTTTCCGCTGCTGCGCCATTTAATCCGGCGCCTGCGCCGATGTCACCGGGCGCTCCCGCGCGGCCGTCGTCGGGACCGTCGGCGCCCCCCTTCGTGCCCCCAGCGACTTCGTCGCGAGTCGCGCCGCCTTCCCGCCCATCAGCGACGCCGACTGGCGGATCCCCAACGGTTGGCGATACCGGCGCGCGTCGCCCCGTAAATCCCTTTCTGTCCAAGGATCCAAATCAGCGAGCAAAGAGGCTGGCGCGCGCCCTCGTCTCGGACATCATCACCTATCACCCGGCGAAGCACGCCGAAGGTCTCCGCGACGGGACTCTCAAGCAGCTCTTTCGAGAGGAGATAAAAAAGAGCTTCGAAGAGTATATTGCGCAGGTGGGACAGCAGCTTGCGGAAAGCACCACCTATTTTCAGGAAGCGCTGAACGAAGTGCTGGGTGGCGGGAAGAAAATCTTTTAAGGCTCGGGGGTCGGAGTAAATGGCGGAAGGCGAACGCAGTCGTGGTCTGAGGCAAAGCAGAGAACGACTGGCGGAGTTGCGGAGGTATCTTTGACCTCGACGGCAAGCGCGCTCGCCTGAGCAGGCTCGAAGCCGAGATGGCCGACCCGGGGTTTTGGAACAACCAGGAAAAAGCGCAGGCCACGCTCCAGGAAGTGAAGACACTGCGCAACTGGATTGATCCTTACGACAAATTGAATGGCCGCGTTGACAGCGCGCTCGAGCTCGACGAGCTGCTACAGGATGGCTCGGAGCCGGAGATGGAGCGTGATCTCGACGCCGAGTCTTCCCAGCTGCGCGATGATCTCGACTCATTCGAGGTTAAATCGCTGTTGCGCGGTCCCGACGATTTCCGGGACGCGCAGCTCGAGATCAGTGCGGGCGCCGGCGGGACCGAGGCACAGGATTGGGCGCAGATGCTGATGCGCATGTACGTGCGCTGGGCGGAACGCCGCGGCTTCGAAGTCAGCGTTCTCGACGAGAGTGAAGGAGAAGAGGCCGGGATCAAGGGTGCGGTGTTGGAGATCCGCGGAGCGTATGCGTACGGATTCCTGAGACCGGAGACGGGAGTTCATCGCCTCGTACGCATCTCACCGTTCGACGCGAACGCGCGTCGCCACACCAGCTTCGCCTCGGTGTTCGTTTATCCCGTGGTGAATGAGGAGATCAACATAGACATCCGTGACGAAGATCTTCGGGTCGACGTATATCGCGCGTCAGGAGCGGGAGGACAGCACGTCAACAAGACGAGCTCCGCCGTCCGAATCACCCACATTCCCACCGGAACCGTCGTCGCATCGCAACAGGAGAGATCGCAATTCAAGAACAAGTCGACGGCGATGAAGATGTTGAAGAACAAGCTCTATCAGGCAGAGATCGAGCGCCGCGAGGCGCACAAGGCGGAGCTCGATGCGACCAAGTCCGATGTGAGCTTCGGCAGCCAGATCAGGAGCTATGTTTTCCAGCCATACACGATGGTCAATGATCATCGCACCGAGCTGAAGATTCCCGACGTGCAGAAGGTGATGGATGGTTGGATCGATCCATTCATCGAGGCTTATCTAAAGCAGGGTGGCGGTTCGACGACGGCGGCGGCGTGAGCGACGAGCTCAACTTCGTTCTCCAGGCGCGCCGCGAGAAGCTCGAAGCCCTGGAGGCGGCCGGTGTAGCGCCCTACGCCTACTCGTTCAATCGGCAGCACTCAGCGAGCGAAGCACAAGCACTTCTCGGTCAGAGCGAAGAGGGATCTGCCGTGACGCTGGCCGGCAGGATCGTAGCCTGGCGTTCTCACGGCAAAACAACCTTCGCGCATCTTGCCGACTCAACGGGGAAGATTCAGCTCTATTTCAAGAAGGATCAGCTTGGCGACAAGATGTACTCGCTGCTGGCGCACCTGGATCTCGGCGACATAGTCGGGGTCCATGGCCCGCTGTTCCGCACACGCACCGGCGAAGTAACCGTAAGGGTCGACCGAGTCGAGGTTCTTGCAAAATCACTGCGCCCGCTGCCATTCGGCAAGGAAGAAGAAGTAAACGGTCAGATCGTTCGTCACTCGGGCTTTGCCGATCCCGAGCAACGGTATCGGCAGCGCTACGCCGATCTGGCCGTTCATCCGGAAGTGCGGGCTCTCTTTGTCGCTCGTTCCCGAATGACAGGAGCGATCCGGGCCTTTCTCGACGAGCGCGATTTTCTCGAGGTAGAGACCCCTATCCTGCAGCCGCTTTATGGCGGAGCAGCGGCGCGTCCCTTCACGACGGTTCACAACGCGCTCAACCTGCCGCTTTACCTGCGGATCGCCGACGAGCTTTATCTCAAGAGGCTAGTCGTCGGGGGGTTGGAGCGCGTGTACGAGATCGGTCACGATTTCAGAAACGAGGGAATCGATCGCACGCACAATCCAGAATTCACGATGCTCGAGTTCTACCAAGCCTACGCCGACTACACCGGAATGATGGAGCTGGTGGAGCAGCTGCTCGAGCGAACGGCGGATGCTGTCCGATCGGTTCCGGAACTCGCCGCAAAAGTTCCGACTTTCAAGCGGCCATTCCAGCGCGTGGAGTGGATTCCGTCGCTTAATGCGGCCGCCGGAGTTGACGTTGCGGCGTTGGACGACGCCTCGTTGCGCGCACTTGCAACTCGCGCTGGTGTAGAAATGCAGGAGTCCTTGACCCGCCCGAAGCTCCTGGACGAGATGTTCCAGGCGTTGGTCGAGCCAAAGCTCGTGCTGCCCACCTTAGTCGTCGATTACCCGATGGAGCTTTCGCCACTCGCAAAACCCAAGAGAGGAGATCCCAGGCTCACGGAGCGGTTCGAGCTGTTCGCGAACGGCAAGGAGCTGGCAAATGCCTTCAGTGAGTTGAACGATCCGCTGGACCAGCGCCGGCGCTTCGAGGCTCAGGCGAAGTTGCGCGCGGCCGGCGATGAAGAGGCAGCCGGGGTAGACGAGGATTATCTGCGGGCAATGGAATACGGCATGCCTCCAATGGGCGGTGTAGGAATAGGTATAGACCGGCTGTTCATGTACTTGTCCGGGGCGACGAACATTCGCGACGTGATTCTTTTTCCGACGATGAGGCCGGAGTGACGAAACTCGAGCTGCAGATTGCGTGGAGGTACCTGCGGAGCCGGAGAGGCTCCAAGCTCCTCTCGCTCATAAGCATCATCGCAATCGGCGGTGTGCTGGTGGGAGTCAGCGCACTGATCGTAATCATGGGCGTGATGAACGGACTGCAGCATGATCTGCGGGAGAAGATCCTGGTCGGCAGCCCCGACATCCGCGTTTTGAGTTACGGTGAGGACCTCAAGATCACCGACTGGCCGAAGGTGCTCGAAAAAGTTCGGAAACAACCAGGAGTTGTTACAGCAGCGCCGTTCGTTCTCACGGAAGCGTTGATGACGGCGGGGCATGACTATGCTGGCGGCGTCTATGTCGTCGGATTGCTTCCTCAGGGTCGCGGCGTTCCGGACGTGACCACAATTCGCTCGCACACAACACAGGGCGACTTTCGCTTCGCGAGCACTGACGGGCAGCGGCGGGGTGTCGTGCTCGGCAAGCTGCTGGCGGCGCGCTTCAACAAATGGCCTGGTGACAGCATCAACCTCCTCTCTGCCGGCGGCGGCAAGATGAATCCCGTCACTGGCGGATTGGTTCCCAGGTCGGAGTCGTTCGAGGTCACCGGAATTGTCTCTACCGGCATGTACGAGTACGACAACTCATACGCGTTTGTTGCGCTGGACAAGGCTCAAAACCTCGCTGGACTAGGTGATGGAGTCACGGGGATCGAAGTAAAAACGACCGACCGCTGGCAAGCGACGAACATTGCTTCCCGACTCGTTGGGGCGCTGGGCTGGCCGTACCGTACAGTCGATTGGGAAGAGCAGAACCATTCTCTCTTTCAGGCTCTTAAGCTGGAAAAGCTGGGAATGGGAGTCATCCTGCTGCTCATTGTTCTCGTCGCTGCGTTTAACATCGTGAGCACTCTGACAATGGTCGTCGCCGACAAGACAAAAGAGATCGGCATTCTGAAGGCGATGGGAATGCC
>DASWCI010000149.1:0-10356 GCA_036390195.1 Gemmatimonadaceae bacterium | reverse complement strand
TTCCCGAATGAAGGCCACGACGCGCGCCCCGCCGGCTGCCATGTCTCGATTCTGACGCAGTTCTTCGAGAATCCTTTCCGGGCTCCGGATGCCTCGTGCATCGCCGCGATCCCGCCGATTCATTTCGTCGCCGGCTGGGACGAGCGGTAAGAACCAGGTCGATACCCAACACACTCCTACATCCCGTGTGACCTCGTTCGAGTTAATCCCTTACGGCTTCCAAGCCATCGCCGGGACCGTCGCCTTGTACTTGAACGGGCCGCTCGCCAACAACGTCCACCCGTTTGGAATTGCATCGACCTGACTAAAGCTGTAGACGGACAACCCCGTCGCGTCATCTCACGTTCTCGCCAAACGACGTAATAGGATCGATGTCAACGGGCACGCTCGCAGTCCTGTCGAGCGCTGCCTTCAATTCCGCCGGCATCGTCCCGTACTTGTTGAACCACGACTCGGCACGATTGCGATTGCCGGTCGCCTCGATCTCGAGGAGCTCCTTGGCGAGACTCGCGACCGCGACCGGCATCTTCGCAAAGTCGATCGCGTAGCGCCCCGTTTTCGCATCGCGCGTGATCGCGCCCCGCTCAGCGAAATAATTGAACTCCATCATCTCCGCCTTCGAGTGCGCTTCCGAAATACCGAAGCGAACAGTGCGGAAGATTCCCGCGACGTGCGACGCGTAGTAGTCGCGCGCGCGTGACTTCGGCAACACGCCCTTGTTCATCAGCCAGTCGAGCCCGTAGAGACCGACGATGTCGGCCTTCGCTTCCTCGAGACCACTATAGATGGGACCGATCGACTCGCGAATGTCGGCCTGCTTCCCGTTGATGCGCGAGTATGCGGGTCCGAGTCCGTGAGAGATCTCGTGCATGACGACGGCTGAGAGATAGCCATCCATCGACGCGAGCGCTGCCTGATCCTCGCGCATCAGCAGCTTGCCGATTGGCAGCACGACATAGTTCACCCGCGCGTCCATGAAGTTCTTGAAGAAGATCTTCTTCGTCCCCTTCTCGGCATGGATGCGAGGATCGTTGGGGAGATTGTCGGCGACGGCCTGGTAACCGTGACGCAGATCACCGCTCCGATACGGGGTGTCCATCACTTCCATTGGCGTTGGATGACCGGCGTTCGACGGTTTGTCGGCGGCGGCGATTGGAAGTGCGTCCTGAATGTCGGCTACGTACTGCTTATACGTAGCGAGCTTGGCGCTCTCGCTGGGGTTGCGAAGCATCACCGCGGTGCCGTACGAAGTTTTGACGCCGAGGAGGTCGTCGAGGTACGTCTCGTAAGGGGCCATGATGACGTCGAACTTGGGATTGTCGAGATCGACCCAGGCGAGATCACTCCTGTAGTAGTCGTCGGTGAGGAGCGCGTCGGCGCGGAGGCGGAGGAAGTTGGCGAACGCCCTGTCGTCGCTGAGCGCGGCGGCATCACGGAGCGCCTGCGCGGCGGGCACCAGCCACTGCCTGAACTCGGCGTGATACGGAATGCCGACTAGATCTTTGCCGCTGCGCTTGACGACCGTCCACGGATTGTAGATCTCCGCTTTCTTCGCGGGATGTGCAGCGACGTAGTCCTCGATCTCCTTGCGCGTGATGCCGGCGGGATAGAGTGCGTGGCCGGGTTCGTACCGGGTGTTGGCGAGGAACGGCTTGTTGCCCTCGAGCAGATCGTAGCGACTGCCGCTGATGAGGAGATAGTGGTGGATTTGCTTCTCGAGGGTGCCCGGGCAACTCCCGAGCGCCTGATACAGCCTCAGTCCTTCGGGATCGCTCTCTCGCCAGAACGCGCTCTCGAGATACTGTCCGGCCTCGACGAGTTTGCGGACCATTTGCACTTCGCGGGTTGAGAGACCTTTCGTCGAGAACGGCATTTGGACGGGTCGGAACTTGGCGAGCTGCGCGGCGACGTTTTCCGTGGGAGCGGGATGGTTGGAGCAGGTTGGCTGCGACGTTGCGATTGGTTTTGCCTTAGGAATGGAAATCGTTCGCATCGTGCCGATGGACGCTGCTAGCGCCGCGATGAGGAAGGTGGGGGCGTGTGTCATATGACGAGAGGTAATGAGCCCTTTAGGGCTGATCGGGATGGATAGGAGAGATTGTGGTGCCTACGACCCTACCGTTGTCTCAACGTTTGTTATACTGCGAGATCCTTGCAGGATAAGCGCCGCGGTTCTGACATTACCAGGAGTCGTAACACCTGACTGTATAACTAATTGCACCCGCAAGACTCGGTCGCTGCAACGCGAAGAAGTTATGAACCGCGCACTTTTCTCGCGGACATTTCATCCCTCTATTGGAGACAGCATCAGTGCCCAGCCCCATGAAGAAAAAAGGAAAAGGCAAACCAAAACCAAAACCCAAACCCAAACCCAAACCAAAACCCAAACCCAAGCCAAAACCAAAACCCAAACCCAAACCCAAGCCAAAACCAAAAGGCGGACACAAGCCCGACCCCGACGCCACCCCCAAGAAAAAGCGTCCCGGTATTAAAGCATTCATTCCCAAACGGACGGGACGCAAGAAAATTCCGGATCTGAACCAGTGGCTACTGAACCACCCCAACGTAGCTGCGGCAATCAAGTGGCAGTATCAGCCGGCCAGCTTGAGCAACGCCTATGCACCACCGACCGAAAACGACAAGGTCCTCTGGTCGAACTGGACGATGAGTCAGAAGGCGGAGTTGAACTCCGTGTATCAGAACACATACTTCTGGCTCGGCGGAGCTGCGCAACAGGCGCAGATGGATCCCAACGGCCTCACCGATGAGCCCGAAAACATCGATCCGGATGCTGCGAACGACAACGTCACAGCGTCGGTCAATGTCGGTCCAGCCTACATGTGGGAGCTTTACCTGGCTCACGTCGGCTTTTCCCTTGCAATCGAACTCAGAGGCCAGCTGCCCTGGAGCATCACCGGTTATAGCGCGGAAAGCCTCCGCTACCTGTTCGACAGTACGACGATGGCCTGGAATCTCTTCGGGTCGGCTTACTGGATGGGCACGTACAATAACAAAGTTCCCGTCAAGCGCGCCGACAATCTGCCCCAGACGACGTTTGCGCCGCCGAAGTGGACCTATCCATTCCTAAGGCAGGTTGGGCTCATCGGATCGACCCGACTCGAGACCATTGGCAAGGTGCTGGACTGGATGAGGAACCTCACCCACTTCTACGGCAACAGCTCTTTCGGGAACTATTTTGCGGTGTGGCAATACCGCGGATACTCGCCGCTGTCAAAGATCGTCAGCGGGACAATCGACACCAACAACCCAAATCTCGGACTGCAGCAGTACGCGGCCGGTTGCCATGGGAGTGTGGGTCTCCTGAACGCCGTACTGCGCGCGGTAAACATTCCGGTGCAGCCCGTATGGATCTGCGGTCATGAGCTCGCGTGCTTCCTAACGGAGAAACTGTACCTGGATCACGGCGATGATCCGTACAACCTCAACGTCAAGAACTCGCCCTCACCGATCCTGTCGCTGCTCATCGACGAGGTGACCTACAAAGACTGGTTTACCTATGACCTGACGATCAACATCACGGACATTCTCAGTCCTGCCTGTCTGAACATTGGGCGTCGTGCCAAGGAGTTCATGTGAGCGCGCGCGTCCGTTTCGCTCATCGACTGTACCACAGGTGGCCTACGCATTTGGTCCCAACGGGCGAACTCTCTTGAGGTTCCAAATCGGTCGAATCGTCACGCCTTAGCACCGCTCCATCACTCCGGGAAACCGGCGATCAAAAGGCGCGGTCGCCGCCAACAGGACGGCGGGGGCGATGAAGAAGAGCAGCACGCGAGCTATACGGGTCGTGGAGTGTTATTCTCTTCTGGCATGAGAGTTTCTTTCAGAATCACCCGAGCAGTGTTGCTCGCCCTCTTCGCAGGCACGGCCTGCGCCAGTGCGCCTGCAGCCGAGCACCAGAAATCGGCGCCAGCGACCATCGCCGCCGATACACCAGCACGTGTGACCGACACTTCCGCCAATACCCAGCACACCTATACGGCGGCGGACATCCATTTCATGGGCGGGATGATCTCCCACCATGCACAGGCATTGGTGATGGCGGGATGGGCGGCGTCGCACGGCGCCAGTCCCTCCGTGCTGACTCTCGCCGAGCGGATCATCAACGCCCAGCAGGACGAGATCGCCGGGATGCAGAAGTGGCTCCGCGATCGCCACCAGCCGGCGCCCGAGGCGAACCCGCACGGCATGATGATGAAGATGGACGGCATGGAGCACGAGATGCTGATGCCGGGCATGCTCACCGAGTCTCAGTTGAAACAACTCGACCAGGCGCGTAGTAAGGAGTTTGACCAGCTATTCCTCACCTTCATGATCCAGCACCACCGCGGAGCAGTCACCATGGTGAAAAACCTGTTCGACACCTACGGGGCCGCGCAGGACATTACCGTTTTCAAGCTGGCATCGGACATCAGTGCAGATCAGACCACCGAGATCGAGCGGATGCAGAAAATGCTCGCGTCGATGATATTCGGCGCTGACATACCATAAAGACTTGTCGTTAAAGACTTGTCGTTGCAAACCCGGCATTATCCACGTTCAGAGGAACTCAAAATGAGCTTCAGTCTCCCCACTCGCCGCAGATCGCCCTCGTTGATTCCCTCCTGTGCGGCGGCGCTGGCCGTGATCGTATTCGCCGGGGCGTGCGCGCCTTCCACTTACCAGCCGCAGACATCGGCGAGTCCGAAGGGAAATCTCTCTGTCTTACCGCCAACTCCGGATCCGCGCGCCGGACTCCGCGGCGGCGCGTACGACGCCGCCGAGGCAGTCTGGAATCTGAGGGTGTTGTCCGAGACGAGACCTTCGGAGAAGTTCGCGGGCGGGATCAACTCCGATCTGGCCTTCATCGGCAACTACGTCTTTCAGGGAAGCTTCAGCGGTTATCAGGTCTGGGACATCTCGAATCCCCGTCAGCCGGTGCTCAAAACGGCGTACGTGTGTCCGGCGTCGCAGAGCGATGTCTCGGTGTACCGGAATCTGCTGTTCGTATCCGGAGAGGATCTGGGCGCTAGACTCGACTGCGGAACCCAGGGTGTGAAGGACACGGTCAGCAAGGATCGACTGCGCGGGATCCGCATCTTCGACATCAGCGACATCAACAATCCGAAAAACGTCGGCAACGTGCAAACCTGCCGCGGATCACACACCCACAGCCTGCTCGTCGATCCGAAAGATCCCAACAACGTTTACGTCTACGTCTCCGGCTCCGGCGGTGTGCGGTCGCCGAACGAGCTGGCGGGATGCGTGAACCTTTCTCCGGAAAAGGACCCGAACTCGGCGCTGTTCCGCATCGAAGTGATCAAGGTGCCACTGGCTCATCCCGAGCAGGCGGCGATCGTCACGTCGCCGCGGATATTCACCGGACTCACGAGACCGGCCAGCCACGGTGAAACCGCGATGGACATCGCGGAGCACAAAAAGGAGGTGGAAGTGGCCAAGGCGCGCGGAGGCTTTACGGCGGTGATTTTCGGAGAGGAGCAAGTCGCGCCTGACTTTTTCGTTGCCCAGCAGCTGAAGGCCATCGTCCAGGCACGCGGCGGAACGGGTGCGCCTACTGCTGCGGATAGCGCGACACTGCGGCGGGAGCTTCCCGGCATCGTCGCCAAGATGATCGGCTCGGATCCGGCGGCGACGCCTGGTCCGCGCCCCGGCCCGAGCCAATGTCACGACATCACGCTGTACCCGGCGATCGGTAGAGCAGGCGGCGCGTGCGGCGGTTACGGTCTGCTGCTCGACATCAGCGATCCGGCGCATCCCGTTCGCCTCAGCGCGGCGGCGGATTCCAATTTCTCGTACTGGCATTCCGCGACGTTCAACAACGACGGCAGCAAGGTTCTCTTCTCCGACGAGTGGGGCGGAGGAATGCAGCCGAAGTGTCGTTCGACTGATCCACGCGAGTGGGGCGCCGACGCGATCTTCACCGTTTCAGGCGCCGCCATGCAGTTCCAGAGCTACTACAAGCTGCCAGCTCCGCAGACGCGAGTGGAGAATTGCGTCGCCCACAACGGATCGCTCATTCCGATTCCCGGACGTGACATCATGGCACAAGCATGGTATCAGGGAGGCATCTCGGTCTTCGACTGGACCGATGCCGCGCACCCGCGTGAGATCGCGTTCTTCGATCGAGGCCCCGCCGACACCACGCTCAAACTGAGTGGTTCCTGGTCGGCCTACTGGTACAACGGAGTGATCGTGAGCTCGGAGATCACCCGCGGCCTCGACATCTTCGAGCTGGCTCCGAGTGCGTTCATTTCGCAGAACGAGATCGACGCGGCAAAGACGGTTCGCTTCGACTACTACAACACCCAGGGGCAGCAGCAGTTCGTCTGGCCGCCATCATTCGCGCTGGCGCGCGCTTACGTCGATCAGCTCGAGCGTTCAAATGGTCTGGCGCCGAGTAGAATCTCGTCGGTGCGGCAAGCGCTGGCTTCGGCGGAGGGAAGCTCGGCGAACCGGCAGAGTGCACTCAGCGCGCTGGCGGCGCAGTTGGATACTGAGGCCGGCAATTCGCGGGACGCGTCGAAGGTGCGCGCATTGGCGGCGGCGGTGAGGAGTCTCGCGGCACGAGGTTGACCTCGGTAGTTCGAGCATGAAATAAGGTGACCCACGATGGCCAGCGATCACACCGTGCAGATAAACCCGTATCTGAGCTTCAAGGGAGATTGCGAAGCGGCATTCAAGTTTTATGAGCGGTGTCTCGCCGGCCAACTCGGCACACTTTTCCGTTACGGCGGGACTCCTTTGGCGGATCAGGTTCCTGCCAACTGGTCCGACAAGATCATGCACGGGAGCGTGAGGGTCGGCGACCAGGTGATAATGGGCGGCGATGTCGCGCCGGATCTCTATCAGGAACCCCAGGGCTTCGCGATGTCGCTGCACATCAAGAGCACGGCTGACGCCGAGCGCATCGTTGACGAATTGGCGAGTGGTGGCCGGGTTGTGATGTCGCTCGAAAAAACTTTCTGGAGCGCACGGTTCGGCATGGTCGTCGATCGCTTCGGCATATCCTGGCTTATCAACTGCGAGGGCGATCAGCCGACGGAAGGGTGATCCCTTGCCGTCATCGCCGAGGCCGACTAGCGTCTGTCCATGCACGAGTCGAAGCGCCGCTCGAAGACATGAGCGACCCCGGTAGCCCCGGCGCGCCTCAGTGGAGCACGACACCGAGCGCAAAAACCAGGAACGTGGTTCAGCGTTCCGTGACAGCGCTTCTGGATGCGCTGGCACCCGAACGTGTGCTCAAGCGCGTCGAACAGTTACAAGGGTCGGTCGAACAACATCGCACGCCAACAGGTTGCCTCCTGCAAGCCGCGACATGCGCTGTCAGTGTCTCCTGGTTTGCCGAGGCCACCAAGGATGCTGCTCTTGGTGAGCTCCATATTCTCGTCTGGCGTGGCAAAGTTGCACGACGCGGCACTCCTCGCAGCCCCAAAAACGCAACACTCGTAGCGGAGCTTGTCCTGCGTCCAATCGAGCCTCCTACTGATGCTTGCATTTGGCAGTCGACAGATGGTGCCCGATATGACACCGCTTCTCTGGCCGCACACGTCCTATCGCTGCTGGGAGCGCAGATCGTCGACCAGGGATAGCGATCGCTTAAGGAGTATCGAACCGGAGCCGGATCATGAGCAGACGAGTGCGTTATCACGTGGCCGTGAGTCTGGACGGCTTTATCGCCGGGCCAAACGGTGAATACGACTGGATCGTGATGGACCCTTCCATCGACTTCGCCGCGTTGTACAAGGAGTTCGACACGGTCGTGATGGGACGTAAGACGTACGAGGTTACGACCGCAACGGGCGGGCACGGCGCCATGCCGGGTCTCGACGTCGTCGTCTTCTCGCGCACTCTGCCAGCGGCCACATATCCTGGCGTGCGAATCCTCAACGACAATCCTCGGCAAGTCGTGGCAGCATTGAAGGCGAAGCGGGGCGGAGATATCTGGCTCTTCGGCGGGGGCAATCTCTTTCGTTCGCTGCTCGACGCGGGCCTCGTGGACACGGTGGAGGTGGCCGTCATGCCGGTGCTAATCGGAGCCGGAATCCCGCTGCTTCCGCCCGGAGCTGCGACAAAGCTCGTGTTGGCGGATCAGAAAATACTGCCAGCCTCCGGCATCGTTGCGCTCGCGTACTCGGTGTCCGGAAGCGTGGGCCCCGCACCTCGCATTCGGTACATCAAGTCCGCCAAGAGTCGCAAGAAGAAGACTGCGCGCAGTCGCAGCAAGAAGGATCACCGCACCGGGGGAGCGCCCAAGCGAAGAGCGGCCAAGAAGCTTGCCAGAGTTGCACGCGAGAATTACGACTGGTCGAGCGTGGCGAAGATTTTCATGCGCGCGATCGACGGGTTGGAAGCGCAGGCGTAGCTCGGTTTGCCGAATTCCGTCGGCCCTTGGTCAAGCTCGAGCGGCCAACGTACCGAATGCTAGTCGTTTAGCTCTCGAGTCATCTCGATCATCGTGCGCCGGAACCCAGCCCGATCAAACAGGCGCTGCGCCGAGGCGTTCCGCTCCGCCGTCGAGAGTACAGCGCGTGGCGCACCTCGGGCCTTGAGCGCGTCTAGCGTCGCGTCGAGCAGCATCCGACCGACGCCTTGCCGGCGATGGGCGGGATCTACCACGATGTCGTACAACACGCCCGCCGGCCCGCGCAGCGACATGTAGTCGGTCCCCTCCACGCCCACGTAGGTGTAGCCAATCACCTCGCCATCCCGCTCGGCGACAAGGATGACGATGTTCGGCTCATTGAGCTGTGTCCCGAGAAACGAGCCGTACGCACTCTCGGTTCGCGACGTTGCCGCGATGAAGCGCTGCGGGTCGAGGTCGTGGTGCACACGGACGAGGAGTGCGCCGAGTCGGCCAATGGTTGGAGTGTCTGCGGGCGTTGCTGCGCGGATGCCGACGGCGTCCACGTCAGAATACGAGCGTCTGAATGGAATGTGGTAAGCTGCTGACTTCCGCGGCGTTGCCGTCCACCCAGAGAAAATAGGAAATCTTCTGGTCGGTCCTGTTCATCACCACCACCGACACTGTTCCATCAGGATTGATGAAGGCGGTGGAAAGCAAAGCACTTCTACTGGGTGAGCTGGCGATTCTCTTTGCGCCCGGACGGACAAACTTCGAGAAGTGCCCAATGTAGTAGTACGAGTTCGTGTAAATCAGCTCACCGGTTTTCGTATTCGCGTGGACCGGTGCGAAGCAGAAGTTCCCGACGTGATTCGGCCCACCGGTTTCGTCCAGCAATACGTTCCAGTCAGTCCAGCCGACAGCACCGCTGTTGAAGTCATTGATCATCGAGCGTCCGTACGCTTCGCCCAGTCTCCAGTTGGTAATGTCCTGAGCCTTGAACGAATCGACGGTTCCTTCGGTGAAGAGCAGCTTTTTGTCCGGGAAAGTCTCGTGTACGAGCTTCACGTTATCGAACATCTGGTCGCCACCGCTCCACGGCTCGTACCAGTGAAAGCCGATGCCCCACACATACCGGGCGGCATTGGGGTCTTTCAGGATGGTGCTGACTCTCTGGTAGATCAGGTCGCGGTTGTGATCCCAGGCGATGATCTTCTTGTCACCGAGCCCTTCCCTCTTCATCGTCGGACCGAGGAAGTTTTTCAGAAAGTCTCGCTCGTCTTCAGCGGTGTAGATGCACGACTCCCATGTCTGCGTCGCCATCGGCTCGTTCTGAATCGTGATGCCCCAGATGGGAATTCCTTCTCTCTCGTACGCCTTGATGAACTTCGTGTAGTAGTTGGCCCACGACTGATAGAACTCAGGTTTCAGTTTGCCGCCGTGGAGCATGTCATTGTTGGTCTTCATGAATGCAGGTGGACTCCACGGGCTGCCGAAGAGGGCGAATTTGCTCCCGGCGGTGGCCATCGCCTGCTTGATGAACGGGATGCGGAATTGTTTGTCGTGGTTGACGCTGAATGACTTCAGCTCCTTATCGCCTTCGTTGACATAGGTGTAGCTGGCGGAAGAGAAATCGCAGCTGTGAATGTTCGTTCTTCCAATCGTGTAACCGATGCCTTTGTGGGGATCGAAGTAGGCGTCCAGAATTTCCCGCTGTTTAGCCGCCGGCAGTTTGGCAAACGTCTCAGCGGAAGCATCAGTGAGTGCGCCGCCGATGCCGATCATCGTTTGCGATCTCTTCGTCGGATCGATAAAGACACAGATCTGAGTCTCGAGCGGCTGGCCCATGTGTTTGAATGCCAGCTTGTCGGTCGCGGAGAGGCGGTAGTTGGTTTTGTCCGCGGTTGTGTAGACCGCTATCTCCTTCGCGTCGATTCTTCCGTCTAACTCCGGCGGCTCCAGAGTCTCGGACGGTTGCTCATATCCCGACGGCG
>DASWCI010000148.1:0-5341 GCA_036390195.1 Gemmatimonadaceae bacterium | reverse complement strand
TCAAGGCATGGGAGCAAGGGAGGATTGGGGAAGTAGGCGCTGCGAAGGTATCCACAGAACTGAAGCGGGGAGCGGAGAGCGTTGCAGCTATCTAGCTGAGAGCCTTTTCCAGCGCGCTTTGAAAGCTGCCAGCTACGAGGCTGCCAAGCTCTCCGCTCCCCGCTTCAGTATTGGATGTGCCTGACAGGGCGCGACTAGATTAGGGCTTCGCCAGTGACATGAGGGAATAACCACGGCCGACCTCAAAGCCGACCTCCAACGCGCGCTCGGCCCTAACTACACCATCAAGCGTGAGCTGGGTGGCGGGGGAATGGCGCTCGTTTTCCTGGCGCGTGACGAGGCGTTGGGCAGGGATGTCGTCATCAAGATCCTGATGCCGGAGCTCGCCGTGACGCTCAACGTCGAGCGCTTCACGCGCGAGATAAAACTCGTCGCCAGGCTGCAGCAGGCCAACATCGTTCCGGTCCTGAGCGCGGGGGCCGCCGGCGCTCTTCCATACTACAGTATGCCCTTCATCGAAGGGCTGAATCTCCGCCAGCGAATGGATAAGGGCTCGCCCTCGCTCCATGAATCGGTGCGGATACTCGGCGACGTCGCCCGCGCCCTCGAGTTCGCGCACGATCATGGCGTGGTGCACCGCGACATCAAGCCCGAGAACGTGCTCTTGTCGGGCGGAACAGCGGTCGTCACGGACTTCGGGATTGCCAAAGCGGTCAACGCGGCGAAGACTCTGCCGTTTAGCCCGACTCTCACTGGTCGAGGAACCTCGCTTGGCACACCCGGTTACATGGCGCCCGAGCAAGCCGCCGGAGATCAGGTCGACGCGCGGGCAGATCTCTACGCCTGGGGCGTGGTCGCGTACGAGCTGATCTCGGGCACGCATCCATTCGCCGGCAAGAAAACCGCGCAGCAATTGATCGCCGCTCAGATTTCCGAAAAGCCGCGTCCGATCGATGAAGTGCGTGGCAACGTTCCAGCGCCTCTCGCAGCCCTCATCATGCGCGCGATGGAGAAGCAGCCCGCCGATCGTCCGCAAGCTGCACACGAGTTGGTGAAGACGCTTGATGACTCGGCGTCGATGACCGCGACGACGAGCCGCCGCAACGGCATGCTCATCGGCATTGCTGCGCTCCTTCTGATCGGCGCAATCGCGTTTCGAGGACAGATCGCGAATGTATTGGGGCTCTCCGGCGCCAGCGCGGGCGCAGCTCCTTCCATCAATACTCTCGCCGTGCTTCCATTCGCGAATACGAGTGGGAATCCGCAAGACGAATACTTCTCCGACGGAATGACCGACGAGCTCGCGCTCGCGCTCTCTCGCGTGCCGCGGCTGCGCGTTGCTTCGCGCACGTCGTCGTACGCGTTCAAGGGGAAAGCCGTACCGGCGCAGCAGATTGGCCAGGCACTGAACGTCGGTGGACTGGTCGAGGGCACGGTGCGTCGCGCCGGAAACCGTTTGCGGATTACTGCGCAGCTCACCGACGCGAAGAGCGGGCTAATAGTCTGGAACGCGCGCTTCGAGCGTCCCGCCGACAGTGTGTTCAAGGTTCAGGACGAGCTGACGACGGCGATTGTGACCGAACTCACTCCGAGGTTGCGTGGCGAGAAGGCTGGTGCTGTCGCTGCCGAGAGTCGAGGCACGGTGGATCCGATTGCGTACGATCTGTACCTGCGCGGGCGGTTCGAGTGGAACAAGCGGGGCATCGTCTCGCTCCAGGAAGGCATCAAGGATTTCGAGCAGGCTGTTGCAAGAGATTCATCTTTTGCTCGTGGGTACGCGGCGCTCGCGAGCAGCTACGTGCTGCTACCGCAGTACGGCGGTTACGACAACTTTCCGATCCGCGAGGCTCTCGACCAAACGCGGAAGGTGGCGGAGCGCGCGTTGAGTTTAAACAGTACTCTCGCTGAGCCGCACACGGCTTTGGCTGGCGCGCTCAACTGGAGTTGGCGCTGGGCGGAGGCCGAGCGTGAGTATCTGCGCGCGATTGAGCTCGACCCGACTTATCCGACCGCCCATGCGTGGTATGCGTTTTGGCTGAACGATGTCGGGCGTCCGGACGAGTCGCTGACCGAGATCAAGCGCGGGCATGAGCTCGATCCGCTCTCGCAGGTGATTGCCGATAACCTGTGTCAAAGGGCATCGGCGCTCATGGCGCTTCGCCTTGCTGAAAGACCGTGCAGGGATGCGCGCGATGCCCGTCAGTTCGACGGCCCCGCGTTCAATGAATTGGTGCGCGGCCAGTACGACTCGGCGGCAGCGGATTGGAAGCGAGTGGGGTACGGCCAATCCGCGGCGGGAATGGCTGCGTACTCGTTTGCTCGCGGTGGTCATCGCGCTGAAGCGATGGCGATGCTGAAACAGTTCGAGCGAAACGGCGCGAAGGCGCCGCTCAACGTTGCGCTGGCGTACCTCGGACTCGGCGACAAAGACAACGCGTTGCTCTGGCTGGATCGCGCCGTCGACCGGCACGAGGACAGTCTCACCGACTACGCGACGCCGCTGGCGGGGCCAGTCCTCGCCCCACTCCGAGGTGATCCGCGGTTCCAGAAGATCGTTGATAAAATGGGACTGACTGAGTACGCGCTTCGAATGCATCCACAGAACTGAAGCGGGGAGCGGAGAGCTTTGCAGCTATTTAGCTGAGAGCGTTTTCAAGCGCGCTTTTGAAGCTGCCAGCTGCGAAGCTGCCAAGCTCTCCGCTCAGCGCTTCAGTATTCGATGTGTGTAGGCAGCGCCGCCCTAAGTGATATCGGGTCTGAGAGCAACCGCCTCCCTCAAGTAAACGTGAGTGTCCAACGGCCTCGGTGCTCGCAGCTCCACCTCGACCAGCGTACGCAGGCACCGCGGCATCGATCCGGGCACCGGAATCTCGCTCGCGCAAAGGAGTGGCACGTCGACCCAGCCCATCTCGCGCGCGGCGAGAGCGGGAAACGCCGACGTCAGATCGGGCGTCACGGTGAACCACACGCTGACGATTTCGTCGATCTCGAGCCAGTTCCGCTCGACAATGGTCTCGAGGAGCTCGCGCGTCGCGTTGGCGATGTGTTGCGGATCATCTTCTTCGACCGATGTCGCGCCGCGAATTGCATGCGTGCGTCGCCAAAGACGCGAACGCTCGGAGACGACAGCGACGAAGCGCGTGTGATTGTCGCGGCTATCCTGAACTCCTTCCTCGAGCACGGCGAGTCCGTAGCGCTCTGCCGCCGCCTGACTCGCGATCGCTCCGTGCGAAAGGTCCCCCCGCTCGGCGATTTCGCGCGCAGCTCCAGCGGTGTCGAATGATTTGCTCGGCTTGATCCAGGTGTGCGTCTCGAAAAAGCGACTGCACTGCGCAAGAGCGACGGGATGACTCGACGCGCTACGCAAACCCTGCAGTGTTGCTCCGCGTGGCGCGAGCAGACAGTGACGCACCGGCACCAGCGCCTCGGCCACGGGTTGCAGATGGGGATACGCAGCGAGAGCCTGCCAACCAGCCTCCACTCTGCCGATGATCGAGTTCTCCACCGGAATCACGCAGGCGTCGGCTTCTCCATCTTCTACAGCGCGAACAGCGCCAGTGAATGTAGGAACGGGAATCTGCTCGACGGGATTTCGCCATATCTGCGCGATCGCGCTCTCTGCGTACGCGCCGCGGTCGCCCTGAAATGCGACGCGCATCAGCGCGTGCGCGCCCCGGCGACCCGCTCCATTCGATTTCGCCGTCCCTGTCTGTACGGATTTCGTTTTCAACATGACACTCCACTGTGAAAGTTCAGTGCATTCCAGATTCAGGAAAATCCTTCAGCTCGCGAGCCTTCGCCCGACTGCTCGTGCCACCAGTGCGGCCGCGCTCATCAACTCGGCGAACATCGCGAGTGTGAGCGATTGATCGCCGTCCGAAAGCGCGGCGCCGGGATCCGGGTGAACCTCCACCATGATCCCGTCCGCGCCAGCGGCGATGCTGGCCAGCGCGAGAGGAATGACGAGCCGTGCGCGTCCTCCCGCATGGCTCGGGTCCACGATAACGGGCAGGTGCGTCTCTTCCTTCAGCACCGGAATTGCGGAGACGTCGAGCGTGCTGCGCGTCGATGTCTCGAAGGTCCGGATTCCGCGCTCGCATAGCACCACATCGCTGTTCCCAGCGGCCATCACGTGCTCGGCGGCAAGGAGGAGCTCCGTGGTCGTCGCGGACAATCCGCGTTTGAGCAGAACCGGTCGGCCGCACCTCCCGACTTCCTCCAGAAGCGAGAAGTTCTGCATGTTGCGGGCACCGATCTGAAGCATGTCGGCGGTGCGAGCGACCAGCTCGACCTGTCGCGTGTCCATTACCTCCGTCACGACAGGGAGACTGCTGTCGGCGCGCGCCGCATCGAGAAAGCCGAGGGCGGCAGGACCGAGGCCGCTGAAGGAGTAGGGGGATGTGCGCGGCTTGAACGCACCACCGCGAAGCATTACCGCGCCCAGGCTCTTAACGCTCCTGGCGATGCTCGCGATCATCTCGGCGCTCTCGACCGAACATGGGCCGGCGATTACCGTGACCGCGGTGCCGCCGATCGTGACGTTGTCGCTCACCCGCACGGGACGAGTCGCTCGCGTTGTCGAACCATGGGCAGCGAGACGATACGGGCGCGAGAGATCCTTCAGGGGAAAAACATCATGCCCATGAGGTCGTGCCGTTTTCGCCTGCGTTGATTCCGATCCCGCCATGACTGCCCCTGTGTGAAGTTTGGAACTGGATTTCCACACCGCGGGGCTCATGAAACGAAAAAGCCCCCGCGATTGCGGAGGCCCGTGTCTGTCTGCGATGTCGAACTTTGAACTTTATCGCACGCGCGACTGGAGCCCCCGTCGGTTGTATCCGAAGAAGCCGTAGTAATAGCTCGCGCTAAACCAGAAACGGTTCATGTCAGCCAAACTAGAACGGCGCGCGCAAAAAGTAAAGATCGAACTGAGGTTGCGTGCGACGCCAGCATGAGTTACAGTTGGATCGATGACCACGTTCACTTCACTTCGCCATGCGCACAGCCACCACGGCCACACGGGCCGCGGGGCGCTTTGGCGCGTGCACGTCAGACTATAGTCGACTAGTCAGACTCCACTCACAGAGCCTCCGCAGCCCGTCCCATTCCTGGACGGGCTTTTTTGTTTTCCACCAATCATCTCATGCTCAAGATCGCACTGCCAAATAAGGGTCGGCTTGCCGACGAAACACGCGAGCTTTTCGGCGATGCCGGACTACCGGTTCTCACGAAGAGTGATCGCGCGCTGTCCGCATCGCTCGGCGACGAATTCGAAGCGCTGTTCGTCCGCGCGCAGGACATACCGGAGTTCGTTGCCGACGGGGTGGCCGACGTCGGAGTC